>PLLF01000016.1 GCA_003140855.1 Vulcanimicrobiota bacterium | reverse complement strand
ACCTTGATCAGCACGCCGCTCGCCAGCAGCGTATCAAACGCCTGCGGCAGACCGGCGATCTTCGACGACTTGACATGGGTGAGCAGTTCGGCGAACGGCACGGGCACGAACGGCTGTTGCGGGTCGAGCGCGAAGGCGCGATCGAAGAAGTCACGCTGCTCGGCACTCAAGGTCGGGACGAAGCCCGGCGTCGCGCAGTAGCCGCTGCGCGCCGCGATCCGTCCGTCTTCGGCAAAGAGGGCCAGCAGCCGGATCAGCGTCGGCTCCGCGATGGCGAGCGCGCGCGAAAGGGCCAGCGAGGTCGTGCCGTACATCCACGGCTTTTCGGTTTGATTGACGTTCAATTGCTCGACGATGCGCGCGTGGGTTCCGTCGGCGAGTTCGGCGTCGAGATACGCCGTTGGCTTCGAAAGCCGCAGGACGCGACCGCGTTCGACGAGTGCGTCGAGGGCCTGTTGCGTGACGTCCTCGCGCACGTTGGCCGCCGCGCCGACGCGCGCCGCCGTCGTGCCGTCGAGTCCGGCCTCGCGCAGCGCGGCCACGAGTGCCGCGAACTCGTCGGTTTCGGCATCGTCGCCTTCGGGCGCCGCCTCGAATCCGGCGATCGTCCCGCCGCCCAGCAGATCTTTCGGCGAAAGGCGCCGCACGACGAACGCCGCGCCGGGAAATACCACCGTCGGTTGACGCAGATGGAGTCGCGCGTTCGTTTCGCCGGCGGTCGCCGGTACGCTCGCGAAAGCGAGCGTCCCGAAGATCTCGGCCGCACCGATGTAGACGCGCACCGGCGTCCGGCGCCGTAACATTCCGAGCGCACCCGGCAACGGCTGAAAGCGAACGTCGAATGAGGCGAGCGATTGGAATTGCGCGCTCGCGAGCACGCCGCCGCGCGCGATCTCGGCGCGCTCGATCGAGGGCACGTTGACCGCGACGCGCGATCCACCGTCGACGCGCTCGCGCGATTCGCCGAAGACCTGGAGGCTGCGGACGCGCACCGTGCGTCCCGCCGGCGCGAGCGCTAACTCGTCGCCGACCGCGATGCGGCCCTGCATCAGCGTTCCCGTCACGATCGTCCCGTGTCCGGGCAGCGCGAAGACGCGATCGATCGGCAAATAGGCGGGCGCTTCGGGGTGTCGCGGCGGCAGAGCGACGAGCGCGTCGTGAATCGCTGCGCGCAGCTCGTCGAGTCCGGCACCCGTGACGGTCGAGACGGCGATCGCGGGCGCGCCGGCGGCGATCGTTCCGGCCAGTGCCTCCGTCGTGAGCTCGCGCGCGAACGCCAATTCGTCGCTCGACACCAGGTCGGACTTCGTCAAGACGACGAGCGCGCGGCGAACGTTCAGATATTGGAGTACTTGGAGATGCTCGATCGTCTGCGGCCGCGGCCCTTCGTTCGCCGCAACGACCAGCAACAGCAATTCCATCCCCGCGGCACCCGCCAGCATGTTGTGCAGGAAGCGCTCGTGGCCCGGGACGTCGACGATCCCCGCCTCGACGCCGTCGTCGAAACGCAGGTGCGCGAAACCGAGATCGAGCGTCATCCCGCGCAGCTGCTCCTCGAGCCAGCGATCCGGATTGGTGCCGGTGAGCGCCTGGACGAGCGCGGACTTGCCGTGGTCGATGTGGCCCGCAGTTCCGATGACGGCATTGAAAATTTGGCTCATAACTTTGGCTGCCGGTGGTTGTTTAGCGTGATAGCCGGAAAGGCGGCCAAAGACAAGGCCAAGAAATTAATGCCGGAAATGTGTGCCACTCAATGCCGTCAACTCGCAGCACGTTGTTGTTCCTGTAACCGATTGTAACCAAGAATTTTAGTGGCGCTATCCAACTTGCGGAAAATCGGGACGCCCGGCGTCCGATGGTCCTTGCGTTTCGGCCATTTCCGTCTCACTTTTTTGCTGCGCCGCCGATAACTGTCTACTACACAATCACCCAATGCTTCGGTAAAAGCATTCGCGTCTCTGCATCGCGGGTTAATTAACGGGATAAGGAAGTCACGCCAAACACACTGGGCTTGCGCTACGCTGACACGCTTAACACGCTTACTGTGCGCGTGTTGTTTATCATTGTGCCGCTTGCGTCGTTTGTTGCGTTCCACTTTACGCGCACACAGCGCCGATACCTGCAAAAAGAGCAAGGCACAAAGCGATAACTCAGCCTCGCGCTCGGCGGTTTCGGGTTTGCGGCTGTCCAACTTGGCCGCTTGCAGCGTATGTTTCCACGTTCGAAAGGTGCACTCGTTCCCCGGCCAACGTTTGCCGTAATAGCAGCGCGCTTCATCGCGAGTTAAAGCTGTTTCCTCCAACACGTCGGTCACCAGCCATAGCTCTTCCTCCTTACGCGGGTCGGTGCGACAGGTCACGCGCAGACGAATTAGGCGCAAAATAATAGGTGCACCAGCTTTATGTTTGTCTTTGGGCCATAACCAAACCTGCCCCCCGTGAAACTCCGCCTCAGGTAATTGCTCGCTCAAAAACTTCGCATTCGAACCGACGCGCAGAAGAAGGTGGTGCCCCGACTTTAATACTTGCCGGACCCATTCATAGCCAATAAAGCCCGCATCACACACCATCAGAGCGCCAGGTTCCAAGCGGCGGATCACTTCCAGCGCCAGGTCGCGCTCACTGCCAATCGCGCTGAAGCCGGCCCAATCCAAGGCCAGGTAATACCGCAGGTCTACGGCCACCACTACTAACCGCTGTGCCGCGCCACCGCTTTCTGTGGTTTCCTTTGTCACCACGCCATAGTGATTTTCATGGGCTTCAGTGCGCGGTAAATCCTCCTTGCTGCCATCTAAGCCGTACACGCGCCAGCGGCCCAGCTTCCCGGGGTTTAGGGCTGCCTCGAACACCGCTTGCTGGATGGTCTCCCGCACTCGCTCTAAAAACTCGAAGGGCAAAGCGCTCAGTGCGCTCGTAAATCCCTCAAACGTTTCTCCGCACCGGCGCCGCTTATTAAAAAGCGTGGCCAGTATGGCACGCGCATACTTAAAGCGCTCGCGCTCAGTATCTCCCGGTAAGATTTGTATCAGCAAACCAGCAAACAAACACATGCGCAAATCCCAACGAGGCCGGCCTGCTTCAAAACCGGCAAATTCGAGATGAACACGTTTCCAGAATGAAAGATTGAATATTTTCCTCAAGTTCGCGGCCACATTTCGCCGATGTTTTTCTTTAGTGCTAACCATGTGCCCTCCCTTTCGCCGTGGGTCTCCAACCTTTGTTTCGGCGAGAGTGGAGGGCTGTCTTTAGTTATCTTTGTTTTCCTAAATTTATTTTTAACGGCATTGTGTG
>PLLF01000088.1 GCA_003140855.1 Vulcanimicrobiota bacterium | reverse complement strand
GCCTGACCGATGACGATCGGGCCCGAGCCGATGACGAGAACATTGCGCACGGGCCCTGCGTTCACGGTTGCAGCCGTCTTTGCATCCAATCGACTGCGGTGCGGCGCACCTCGATGCGATCGTGCATCCGATCCGATCGGCCTTGCCAAAACTCGAAACGATCGGGCCGGAGTAGGAAACCTCCCCATGAATGGGGACGCGGCACGACCGTTCCTTCGAAGCGCCGGCTGAAATCTTCAAGCCGCTGCTCCAATACATGCCGGCTTTCCACTTCTTCACTCTGCTCCGACGCCCACGCGCTCAGCTGGTGTCCGCGCGGACGGCTCGCAAAGTACGCATCCGATTCAGCCTCTGGAAGCTCCTCAACCTGGCCTTCGACTGAAACTTGCCGGTGGATCTCCGGCCAAAAGAACAGCGCCGCCGCGCGGGGGTTGTGCGCGAGCTCGCGCCCTTTGCGGCTAAAATAGCTCGTAAAAAATATCAAGCCGCGATCGTCGAGTCCGCGCAGCAACACCATGCGCGCGGCCGGGCGGCAGTCGTCACCGGCGGTGCAAAGGCACATCGCGTTTGCTTCATGCGATCCGGCCGCATGCGCGGCTTCTATCCAAGCGCGCAGATGCTCGACCGGCTCGCCCCGCATGTCCATCTCGGCCGGCACGTCATAGGTGTGGCGCGTCGTCGAAATATCCCAGCGGCTCATGCACCGCGGGTTCGCTCAGAGACGAAAAGCGCCCCGCTGCGCGGCAAGCCAAGCTGCCGTTACGAGAAACAAGCCTGCAATAGCGAATGCCGGCGAGCAGTCGCGCGCTTTTCGGAGCATGGCGGCCTCAAATGCGAGACGCTTCATCTCGGTCGGAAATTGATCTGCGCTTCGAATGCGCACGAACGATCCACCGGCTTCCCTTGCATAAGAGCGCAATGCCCGCTCCGAAAGCGCTCCCGGGCCGATGCCGATGATATCGAGGCGGACGTGCGCTGCGCGCAACCGGTTCGCAACCTCGCCCGGATCCTCTCCACGGTTATTCGTGCCGTCGGTTACGAGCACGATCCCGCGCGGGCCGCTCGCGGGCAACGTTGCGAATGCTGCAGCAAGGCCGTCGCCGATGGCAGTCGCTGGCTCCGCTGCAGAAACCGGATCGCGCTGACGCAGACGGTTTACGATTGCGATCGCCGCCACAATGGCGGCCGCTAATATAAAAACGCGGCGCCCGATAAGCGCCGCGCAGACTAACGCACCGGTGACGGTATTAGCGTCGCACGAGATCTTGGAGCCAATGCGCGAAAAGGCCGCGCGCATCGAACGGTCCCGGGGAAGCTTCGGGATGGAACTGTACGGCTTCGATCGGCAAATCCCGATGCCGGAACCCTTCGTTCGTTCCATCGTTGAGGTTGACCATGGTTTGCTCGAGGGCGCTTGGGAGTGAGGCGGCGTCGACGGCGTATCCATGGTTGTGCGCGGTAACGATGACGTCTCCACCTTGCAGATTTTTGACCGGTTGATTGCCGCCGCGATGCCCGTAGGGCAATTTGAACGTCGTCGCCCCGCAGGCCAATGCCAGCAGCTGATGTCCCAAACAGATTCCGTACAGCGGTCGCTTCCCAAGCAGCTCGCGCAGGGTTTCAACGGTCTGCGGAAGGTCCGTGGGATCGCCCGGCCCGGGTGAGATAAGGATCGCTTGCGGGTCGTGCGCCAGTATCTCTTCTGCGCTCGCATCGTAGGGCACCACGGTGACCGACGCGCCGAGCGCGCCGAGCTCGCGGATGATCGCGCGCTTTACGCCGCAATCGATTAGCACCACGCGTGGGCCGCCCGCGATGCCTTCGACGTGTTCGGCACGCGTCGCGACGCTCGGAACGAGATCTTTGGTGTTTGCGCCGCGCACGAATTGTGCCAGTCGCTTCTCAGCGTCCGCTAACGCCGCTTCTCCGACTGCTAACGCTGCCCAAATCGTTCCGTGTTCCCGCAACGTGACCGTGATGGCTCGCGTGTCCGCCTCGACCATCGTGGGAACTCGCTGCTCGTTCAGCCACGCGGGCAGATCGATGCGCGAAGCGTGATGGGACGGATGACGCGCTATCCGTTTGATCACGACGCCTGCCACGCAGGCGCGCGAATATTGCGCGGCTTGGCCGGAAATGCCGTAGTTCCCGATCATCGGAAAAGTGAACGTGAGAATTTGACCGGCGTACGACGGATCGGTGAGCGCTTCTTCGTAACCCGTCATGCCGGTGTAGAAAACAGCCTCACCCAAAGCCAGGCCTTCGTGATCGAGGCCCGCTCCGTCGAAGCGCGTGCCGTCGGCCAAGAACAACGCCGCGCGGTTCATCGCGCACTCCGCGCGGAGACGCGGCGGTTTTCCATCACCACGGAACCCGCTACGATGGTCGTGATAGCGCGGCGAGGCAAAGACTTGCCGGAAAACGGCGTGCGCTTTCCCTTTGAATGGAAGTCGGCCGGATCGACCACCCAATCGCGGTCGGCAAAAATCGTCACGTCCGCCGGCGATCCAACTGTGAGCGTTCCGCCGGGCACGCCCAAAATGCGCGCGGGATTACACGACAGCAGCTCAACGTACCGGCGCACCGGCAAATCGGGCAAGGCGAGCGCGTAGGCACCGATGGCGACTTCCAGTCCGCTAAAACCGGGCGAGGTTCCGTCGGCGTGCGGCGCATGATCGCTTGCGAATGCGTCGATCGTACCGTTGCGCACGGCATGCCGCAAGGCGTCTACGTCTACGGCTGAGCGCAGCGGCGGGTGAACCTTCGTTCCTGCGCTGAACTGCGCAGCATCGTCGCGGGTAAAAACCAGATGGTGCGGCGTTGCCTCGGCCGTGCAGGTGATGCGCAGCTGTTTGGCTTCCGCGATCGCGTCAACCGCATCCCGCGTCGAGACGTGGGCGATGTGCCACGGTAAAGAGGTCGCGCGAGCGATCGCGATGTCGCGGGCAACCGCCGACGATTCCGCGGCGGGATCGAACTCGTCGCGTTCCTTGATGGCCGCGTTTTCACAGTGCGTAATAAAGACGCGTCCGCTTTCGCGCGCGCGCAAAGCTGCACTCGTCTGAACGATCGCGCTCTCGATCGTATTTCCGTCGTCACTGAAAGCAACGGCGCCGGCACGGCTGAGCGCAGCAAAATCTACAGGCTCCTTGCCTTCCCGGCCGTGCGTGATCGCCGCGATCGGATAGACTCTCGCCAACCCTGCGCGTTCGGCGCTCTCCTTGACCCAGCGCACCATCTCGGGCGTATCGAGCGCTGGATGCGTATTCGGCATCGCCGCAAGCGCCGTGAACCCGCCCGCGACCGCGGCGGCGCATCCTGTGGCGATGGTCTCTTTTTCGGGATTGCCGGGCTCGCGCAGATGCACGTGCATATCGATGAAACCCGGTGCGACGTACGCGTTGCGCGCATCGATGACTTCCTCTTGATCCTCGGGCCGCAACAGCTCGCCGATCTCGCAGATCGCGCCGTCGCGAATGCGGATGTCCAGCACCGCGTCGATCCGCGCAGCGGGATCGACGACGCGACCGCCGGAGATCAGAATGTTAGGCCACCAAAGCCCGGGCGCCGTTTACAAGGAAATCCAGCAGCGCCATCCGCACGGAGACCCCATGCATCACTTGGGTCGCATAGCGCCAGCCCGCGTAGTCGAGCACGCTGTCGTCGAGTTCTACCCCGCGGTGGTACGGGCCGGGATGCATGACGATCGTGTCCTCGCGCATACGCTTCAAACGGCGCGAGTCCAGGCGGTAGCGCGCGATGTACTCTTCGTCGGATAGCGGCATGTCGGCAAAGCGTTCCCGTTGGATGCGCAGCAGCATGATTGCATCCACGTCTCCTAGGATCGCGTCGAGGTCGCGCTCGATCTTTACGTGCGGCTGCATGTAATCATCCGGTAACAAGCCGGGCGGCCCTACAAGGACGATCTCCGCGCCAAAGGCTCGCAGCCCGGCGATATTCGAGTGAGCGACGCGGCTGTGAACGATGTCCCCGACTATCGCAATTCGCCGCCCTCGCAGCTCGCCGAACTCTTCGCGCATGGTGTAAATATCTAACAGCCCTTGCGTCGGGTGCGCGTGCGTGCCGTCGCCTGCGTTAATCACGTGTCCGTCAAATGCAAGCGCGACCCGCCGCGGATACCCTTCCTCCGGATGACGGATGACGAGCACATTGATGCCCATCGCAGCAAGGGTGATGGCCGTATCTTCGATCGTCTCGCCTTTTTGGAGGCTCGATTCTTTGGGCCAGAGGGTGATCAAGTTGCCGCCCAGACGCTGCTCGGCGAGCGTGAATGAGGTCATAGTGCGCGTGCTGTTTTCGAAGAACATGTTCACGCACGCGACGTTGTCGAGGAGTCGCTCGGGTTTTTCACGCTCGAAATCGGCCGTACGCTCGAAGATGTAGGTCATCTCCGAGGCGGTGAGGTCGTCGAGATCGATGACGCTACGTCTCGTCCGCAACGATGGTCACCTCGTCGGTTTCCGCCGGCTCGCGCTGCAAACTGACGTTGACGCGTTCCTTCCGGCTGGTCGGTACGAATCTGCCGACATAATCGGGCTGAACGGGCAATTCGCGCAGGCCGCGATCGATCAGCACGCACAGCCGCACCGCGGCCGGGCGCCCCAAATCCGTCACGGCATCGAGTGCCGAGCGTACCGTGCGCCCCGTGTACAAGACATCGTCGATAATCACGACCGTCTTGCCGCTCAAGTCGCCGGGAATCTGCGACTCGGGCAATTCGTGCGAGACGTCGTCGTCGCGATAGAGATTGATGTTCAAGAATCCGAGCTGCGGGCGGCGGCCCGCGACCCGTTCGATCTGCGCGGCTATTCGCTGCGCGAGCGCTTCGCCGCCGCGCCGGATGCCGATCAGGTAGAGTCGCGCTTGCGGCCCTTCGGGCTCGAGTATTTGATGCGCGAGCCGCGCCACGATGCGTTCGATTTCGGCTGCGCCCACGAGCACGCGGCGCTTCACAGTGGAGGCCGTCACTTGGCTTCTCCCATCTCCGCCAGCATCGTCACGATACGCTCGAGTTCCCTCTGGTAGCTCGCTAACTTTTCGCGCTCCTTCGCCACCACGTCGGGCTTCGCATTTGCGACGAAACGCTGATCCGCCAGCTTGTGCTCGGACCGCTCGACCTCGGCGCGCAAACGGGCGCCTTCCTTTTTATAACGCTCGGAAAGGACCTTGACCGGCGCGCGCGCTTCTGCCGCGAGCAATCCTTCGGCGATCGAGCCGCCTTGCTCCGCAACCGGTGCAACATCGGCAACCGCTAGCGTTGCGAGCAACGAGCTCGCAGCCTCCGGAACGTTGCTTGGCACATCGACTGTTAGCCGTTCGCGCGGTGCCAACCCCAGCTCGGCGCGAAGGTTGCGGATCTCTTCTACCTTCCGTCGGAGCGCTTCGAATGTTGCGGCTGCTTCCACATCGGTTGGAATCTCCGCGAGATCGGGCCAGCTGGCGGTCACGATCGTGTCCCCGTCGTGCGGAAGCGCCAGCCAAACTTCTTCCGTAATGAACGGCTCGATAGGATGCAGCAGCCGCATCGCGTGGTTGAGGACGAAGGAAAGCACGGCGGCGCGGGTTTCACGCGCGTTGGGGTCCTTCGTCGCCTCCAGGTACCAGTCGCAAAACTCATACCAAACGAAGGGCCAGATCGTCTCGGCCGCGATGCCGAAGTCGTAACGGTCGAACGCAGCGCCCGTATCGTTCACCGCTTGATGCAGGCGCGTCAGTATCCATTTGTCGGCAATCGTGAGGTTGGCGGCGTCGGGAAGCTGCATGGCGGGAGGCAACCCGTCGGGCAGAGCCAGCGTGTAGCGCAGCGCATTCCAAATCTTGTTGTTGAAATTGCGAGCCTCTTCGCAGCGCTTTTCGTTGAAGCGCACTTCTTGACTCTCCAGCCGCAACTGGCGCATCATGCCCATCCGAAAGGCGTCCGCGCCGTACGTTTCTACTAAACTCAGCGGATCGATCACGTTGCCCAGCGACTTGCTCATCTTGCGTCCCTGTGCGTCGAAGATCAGCGGCGCCACAAAGACGTCTTTGAATGGAACGCGGCCCATGAATTTCAAACCGAGCATCACCATGCGCGCAACCCACAGGAAGATGATCTCCCAACCGGTCACCAGCACTTGCGACGGATACCAATGCTCGAGCTCGGGCGTACTCTCCGGCCATCCCAAAATCGAGAACGGCCAGAGGCCGCTCGAGAACCACGTGTCGAGCGTGTCGGGATCGCGTGTTAGTTGATCGGTGCCGTGTTGTTTACGGGCAAGATCGCGCGCCTCTTCTTGGCTTTCGGCAACGACGACGGAACCGTCCGGCGTGTACCAAACCGGCAGCTGGTGTCCCCACCAAATTTGGCGCGATATATTCCAGTCGCGTATGTTTTCGAGCCACTGTTCGAACGTTCGTCCGTACCGTTCGGGTACAAAACGAACTTTGCCGGCGCGGAAGGCCTGCAGCGCCGGTTCTGCCAGCGGCTTCATCTTGACGAACCATTGGAGTGAAAGCAGCGGCTCGATCACCTCGCCGGTGCGCTCGCTGATTGCGATCGCATAGCGGTAGGGCTTTTCTTCGACGAGCAGCCCTTGCGAGCGCAGTGCCGCGACGATGGCCCCGCGTGCATCCTCACGGCTCATGCCTTCGTAGCGGCCAACTGCAATATCAGAGCCCACGATGCGCGCGTCCGCGTCGAGGACTGACGGCATCGGCAGCTTGTGGCGTAAGCCAATCTCGTAGTCTGTCGGATCGTGCGCGGGGGTGATCTTGACGGCGCCCGTGCCGAATTCCGGGTCTACGATATCGTCGGCGATGACCTTTATCTCCCTGTTCATAAGAGGGAGTATTAAAGTTTCGCCGACCAGATTCTTATACCTTCCGTCCGTCGGATTTACCGCGACCGCGACGTCGCCGAGCATCGTCTCCGGCCGTGTCGTCGCTACGGTGACGTGCCTGTTCTCGCCTTTTACGGGATATTTTATGTAATAAAGCGAACCGTTGAGGTCTTTATGCTGGGCCTCTTCATCGCTTAACGCGGTCTGGCACCTCGGGCACCAGTTTATTATATAATTGCCGCGGTAGATCAGCCCCTTCTCGTAAAGGCGTATAAATACCTCGTTTACTGCGTCGGAAAGCCCTTCGTCCATCGTGAAACGCGTGCGGTCCCAGTCGCACGAACAGCCAAGCCTTTTTAGCTGCGAGATTATGGTAGTCCCGTACTGCTCGCGCCATTGCCAGACGCGCTCTATGAATTTTTCGCGGCCGAGGTCCTGCCTCTTCTTCCCCTCTTTGGCGAGCATCTTCTCGACGACGTTCTGCGTCGCGATGCCTGCATGGTCAGTCCCGGGAAGCCACTCGGCGTTCCATCCCTCCATCCTGCGCCATCTTATAAGGATATCTTGGACAGTATCATTGAGGGCGTGGCCCATATGTAGGATGCCGGTAATATTAGGGGGTGGAATGACTATCGTGTAGGGCTTGCGTTCCGGGTCAGGTTCGACATGGAAGAGTTTCTTCGACTCCCAGAGCTTGTACCATTTATCTTCCGTAGCCTTCGGGTTGTATGCAGAAGGGATCTCTCGCATATTATTTGCAGTCTTTGAGCAGTTTATATTCGATGGAATCGACCAGGGCGTTCCAGGACGCCTCGATGATGTTCTCGGATACGCCGATAGTCCACCACGAGTCCTTCGCGTCCTGCGATTGGATAAGGACGCGGACCTTTGCCGCGGTGCCGGCCTTCTCTTCGAGGACGCGCACCTTGAAATCGGAAAGGTGCATCTCGGCTAAAGCCGGATAGAACTCCAGGAGCGCCTTGCGCAGCGCGTTATCGAGGGCGTTGATCGGGCCGTCGCCCTCGGCAGCGGTGTGTTCTTCTACCTTATTCACCTTAACTTTGATAGTTGCCTCAGAAACCAGTTTATTGCCCTTGTGTTCGGTCACTACCTTGAACCCTTCGAGCTCAAAGAACCTCTTATATTTTTTGAAGGCGCGCTTCAGCAGGAGTTCGAGAGAGCCCTCCGCTGCCTCGAAATGATAGCCCTCGTGCTCGAGTTTTTGCAGGAGGTTCAGGATCTTCTTGGTCTTAGGCGCTTCTTTCGTCAAATCGAGGTCCAGTTCGAGCGCCTTGGCCTTCAGCAGGATAGAACTCTTCCCTGAAAGTTCGGATACAAGGAGCCTTCTTTTGTTCCCGACCAAATGCGGATCGATATGCTCGTATGTCACCGGGTTCTTCATTATTGCGTTGATATGGACACCGGCCTTATGCGTGAACGCGCTGTTGCCCACGAACGGCTGGTTCTCCAGCTGCTTTACGTTGCTGATCTCGGAGATGTATCTTGAGGCCTCTGTCAATTCCTTCAATTTCGCGTTGCTGATGCAATCGATGCCGAGTTTCAATTTGAGGTTCCCGATCACCGAAACGAGGTCGGCGTTGCCGCAGCGCTCGCCGTAACCGTTAAACGTGCCCTGGACCTGCGCGCATCCCGCCTGGACTGCCGCAATTGAATTCGCGACGGCCATATCGCAGTCGTTGTGGCAATGGATGCCTACCGGGCAGTCGAGTTTTGCCAGCACCTCTTTTGTGATCTCGACAAGTTCGGACGTGATCGTCCCTCCGTTCGTGTCGCAGAGGATGATGTATTCCGCGCCCGAGTCGCGCGCGGCAAAAACGGTTTTCACCGCATAGTCAGGGTCGCTCTTATACCCGTCAAAGAAATGCTCAGCGTCATAAAATACGGTCTTTCCCTTTGATTTAAGGTAAGAGACCGTTTCGGAGATCATCTTGAGGTTCTCCTCAAGAGGGACGCGGAATACGTCCTTTACGTGGAGATCCCACGATTTCCCGAAGATTGTGATGGTTTTTGTCCCCGCTTCGATGAGCCCGCGCACATTGGCGTCGCGGCTGACATTGGTATTCGCGCGGCGGGTCGAGCCGAAGGCCGCGACCTCGGCATTCTTTAATTTTAGTTTTTTTACCGCCTTGAAGAATGCCATATCCTTCGGATTAGACCCCGGCCATCCGCCCTCGATATAATGGATGCCGAGATCGTCAAGCTTCTCCACGATACGCAGCTTGTCGTTGACCGTATATGAGATCCCCTCGGTCTGCGCCCCGTCGCGGAGCGTCGTGTCGTATAATTTCACGTTTTTCATCTTATTCGCCTTTTATTTTGCTTTTTTCAGGTCAAATTCGTCATGGAGCACTTTAAGCGCCAGTTCCGCGTGTTTCTTCCCTATGACGCAGGATATCTTTATTTCGGATGTCGATATCATCTCGATATTTATCTTCTTTGAAGCCAGCGCCCTGAACATCCGCGCCGCGATACCGGCATGGCTTCTCATGCCGATGCCGACTATCGATATCTTTGCGATATTCTCGTCCTTCACCACTTCGCCCGCGCCTATCTCCTTGGCGACCCTCTTGGCGACCTTCATAGTTTTGGCGAGATCCTCGGTCAGGACGGTAAATGAGACATCCGTAGTCCCGGTCCGCCCTACATTCTGGACGATCATGTCGATGACAATGTTGTTAACGCCCAATTCCTTGAATATGATAGCCGCGATGCCCGGCTTGTCCGGGACGTCGCAGATAGTTATCTTCGCCTCGTCTTTTTGCAGCGCGACACCGCTTACGTCTATCTTCTCCATCGATTTTGCCTCCTTGCAGATTATAGTCCCTTCGGCGTTCGAAAAACTCGAGCGGACATGTATGGGTATATCGTAACGCTTGCCGTATTCGACTGACCTCGCCTGCATCACCTTCGCGCCCAGCGAGGCGAGCTCGAGCATCTCGTC
>PLLF01000008.1 GCA_003140855.1 Vulcanimicrobiota bacterium | reverse complement strand
CCTATTAAAGGAAGAGACGCCCGCAAAATAAGTTAACATTGCAAGCGTTGACACCGCTGCGGCCACGCCCCGTCCGCCGATCCTGTAGTCAACAAACGGTCAACAGATTCACGGCGAGAGCATTAAAATGCCCGTGAAATACGCGTTTTATTGGTAGCCCCAACGGGATTCGAACCCGCCACCACATGCCATGCGTTTCTCTAGCCAATCTTGCTTGGTTTGGCAAAGAAATTGTAAAGAGACGGTCCAAGACTAACTGACGATGCAGCTTCGTCTTATCGCCGCACTTGTGATAGCCGGGATTATTGTAGGAGTCGCCTTTCCGGGGCGTCTCACGGATGTGTTCGGCGTGGCGACGCTGTATGTATTCTTGCCGGCGCTGATCTTTGAGGGCGCTTGGCGTTTGCACCCGCCGACGATGCGCCGGGCTTGGGCTGCCATAACATTGCTGGCTGTGCCGGGAGTTCTTTTCACGGCTGTCATTATTGCGATCTGTGTCCACTATTTCGGGCACTTGCCTTGGATTTCCGCGTTGCTGCTTGGCGCAATACTCAGTGCGACGGACCCTATTGCGGTGCTTGCTATTTTTCGTCGATTGCGACTACCAAATACGCTGACGACGATCATTGAAAGCGAGGCACTGTTAAACGACGCTGCAGCCGTGGTCCTGTACCGCGCGGTCCTGGCAGCGAGCGTGATTGCGACGGCGAGCCTTTGGCAGGTAACTTTGCACGCGCTGCTTGGGACGATCTTTGGTGTCGCATGCGGTGCCGCGGTCGCCGCGATCGCTCGAATTTTGTTTAGCCGAGATTCGAACCCGTTCGCTTACGGCATCGTGATGCTCGCATTCGCGTATGGGTCGTATTACCTGGCCAATCATTTCGATTGGTCCGGGATTTTTGCAGCTCTGACGTTTGGTATCGCGATTCGTCTGTTCCAAAATAGACGGATGGAGGCCGAACATTGGCGAGCGGTAGGGCAATTCTGGGAGGGAATCGGGCTAGTCGCTAACGGTGCCCTGTTTTTCCTTATTGGCGCTGCGCTTGATCTCACGCGTCTCGGGCCAGCTCTGCCGATAGCTCTGCTAACCGTCGCGGCGGTTTTTCTCGCGCGGTTCGCAACGGCATACGGCCTACTGCATCTTGTGCGGCCGCGACTGCACATCGCATGGATGACGGTCGTACGCATGGCCGGGATCCGCGGTGCGCTCTCCCTGGCGCTAGCGCTCGCGACGCCTTTAGCTATTGCAGACCGCGACTTGATCGTGGACGCGACATTCATCGTGGTCGTAGTTACCTTGCTGCTCGGGTCTTTGACGCTCGATCGCCGGATGGCGGGATTAGGTCTCCCCGAGAGCCATACCTAAGCGCCAGTCGCTGGGACCGCAACCTTGGGTGGCATTAGACACGCGTCGAGCCGTCTAAAAATTCCTCGAACCGTATGTTCGCTGCCTCGGAGAGATTTGCCGGCGTCTACGGGCACGTACTCGACGGCGGCAAAGAAGAGGCGGTTCGCTCGATCGATACGGCGCTTAATCGTGGCAAAACGTCACAAAAAGTCTCAGAGCGTCGCGGCTGATGGGTAGAGGATGGGTAGATCGGCGCTCTCGGCAAAAGAAAAACGCCCGTCAAATCGAGCATTTCTTGGTAGCGCCAACGGGAATCGAAATCTATTTTCAGATATCGACCCCTACCGACGCGTTACGGAAACGCAATAGAATCGGGGGTTTCGCCATTTCCGCTTTCGGCTACTACCGGGGAAACATGGGCTTCCGGAGGCTATAGGCAGACCACTTAGGCAGACCGGAGCGCTTTTACGCGGTCAGCGATCGCGCCAACAGCGGTCTCCGCACGGCCTTCGACAACGTGCGCATAGATATTGCTCGTCGTGCTGCTTTGGCTGTGGCCCAAGACCTTCTGAACCGCCGGGATCTCCATGCCGCCGGCGATCATCCACGTAGCCGCCGTGTGTCGCAACGAATGTAAGGAAAGAGCTCGATGAAATCGAGCTCGTATTGGTAGCCCCAACGGGATTCGAAACCGCTGGCTGGTTCATATGGATTCACATGGATTGCCATGGGCTCCGTGAGGACCGCAGAAATAGCCCTTTCGGTTACCATGGATTACCATACGTTATAGCCTGTAAGTAGAAGATGAAGTAGAAGGCCGTCATCGGCACGCACCTGTCGACGCGGATGAAAACGGCCTCCGGCAAGAAACCCGAGGCCATTTGTGATTTTTTACGCTCCGGCGCGAATAACAGGGTGAGATGAAGACAGCCCAGATGCAGGAGCGGTTTCAAACCCTGCTCGACGAGCATAAGAAGATCGTTTATAAGATCTCCAACTCGTACTGCGCGAACCGCGACGACCGGGACGACCTGGCACAGGAGATCATCGTCCAGCTTTGGCGATCTTTTGGCACGTTCGACGAACGCCTCCGGTTTTCAACGTGGATGTACCGCGTTGCGCTCAATGTCGCCATCTCATTCTCGCGTAGCGAGAGCGCCAGAGCGCAGCGCGTCGTTTCGGCCGGCGAACGGCTTCTGGAAACGAGCGATGAAACGCGACATGAGCCGGAAGACCTCATTCTTCTCAACCAATTCATTCAGAAGCTTGACCCGTTGAACAAAGCGCTCATACTTCTGTATCTCGAGGGATACGACTATCGAGAAATCGCGGATGTCTTAGGCATAACGGAAACCAACGTCGCGACAAAGATTAGTAGATTGAAGAGCACGATGAAGCAGCACTTTTCTACACCCGGAGCAACATAAGATGAATATGGATCTCGATCACCTCAAGGCGACGTGGGCGCAATACGACCAAAAGCTCGACGTCATCATTCAACTGAACCACCGGTTGCTGACCTCGGTGAACTTGAAACCGGTGCGCTCAGCGCTGGGATGGCTGCGGGTATCGTTGATCGTCGAAGCGCTCTTTGCGCTGGCGTCCGTGGTCTTACTGGGCGCCTTTATCGCCGATAACATCGGCACGGTGCGGTTCGCGTTGCCCGCCGCCGTCCTCGATGTGCTCGCTCTCGTCTTCTTGAACATTCTGATACGGCAGATCGTAATCACCGGTCAGATCGACTACGCGCAACCAATTGCTTCCATCCAGAAAAAGCTCGAAGCAGTGCGCATACTGCGGATCCGGTACATCCAGGGGGTGTTCCTGATCGCCGTGCTGGCGTGGCCGCTCCTGTACGTAGTCGGGTTCAAGGCGCTCTTCGGATTGGATGCTTACAGCATCTTCAGTGCTGCGTATTTCTGGGCCAATGTGCTGGTGGGGTTGGCGGTCATCCCGCTGGCGATCTGGTTGTCGAAGGCATTTGGCGGCCAGTTGAGTGGCCCGCCCGCCATGCGATACATCGTGCGGACAATTAGCGGAAGCAGCCTTAATGCGGCCAATGACGCTCTCGCCCGCCTTTCCGAATTCGAACGCGAATTGCGCGACACGCCAACATAAGAGTTTCTAGCCCCAACGGGATTCGAAAACGAACCTCAGGGGTCCCGGCCAGTCCCCACCGCTACCGGATAGTCCCGACTTATAAGGGTTTACCGCATCGCGAGTGTTAACCGCTCCCGCTCAATCCCGACCATTCCCGCCCGCTCCGTTATATTTCTGTTATACAAAACCGGACGCTTCCGATCCGTCCGTGGACGGCTTCGAGCATGGTGAACGACGATGTTGTTGCTCGCGGTGCAATCGCTGTGTATGGCGTGATACACGGTCGTCTAATAGAATTCGACGAGGCTCTCGTCTTTGTAAGCCCAAACGCAATCATTCAGCCTAAATAATGTTGGCCGTGGTCGCCGCTACTCAGCCGCTTCCTAAAGAAGCGTGCCGCTCTAGGAGGCGTAGCTGATGCGGAAGCTCTTCAACAATCTGGCTGAGTTCTCTATTTTGGATTTGTGCCGTGACGCTGAGGCGTGCCAACTGACGGCAAACCTCGACATGCTCCTCCCGCAACTTGACTTTACGTTTTATTTAAAGTAAAGTATGGTTTAGTTAAATAACTTTAGCTCTTAGTGGGAGATCCCAATGTCGAAGCCCGCCTTGCCCATCGCCGCCCTTCTGACCCGGATTGTCGTCGTGGGGTTGGGGCTTGCCTTGTTTTTCGAGCAGGCCGGCGCGCGTCAGCTGCTTCATCTCGACGGATCGGACGGCCGGGTCATGATGACGCCCGTCTATTGGGTCAGCCTGCTGGCGCCAGCCTTCTTCCTGAGGGCGTTGTGGGTGGCGTCGGACGCCTTCGTCCGCATGGACCGGGGCGACGCCTTCGGTCCAGCCATGGTCAGAGGGCTAAAGGAAATCGGTGGCAATCTCATGCTCGGAGCGCTTGCCGCCATTGTGGCGCAGCCCAGCCTGATCTTTCTCATCGGCAATGGGTTCCGCGAAATGCGCGGCGTCAGGTTCAATCTTGACGTCGAGAACCTGACCCTGGCCCTGGTCGGGCTTGTACTCATCCTGCTGGCGCGCCAAGGGCAGAAGCTGAAATCGAAGCTGGACCAGTTCGTCTAAATGCCGGTGCGCGTTACGTTGGATGTCATGCTGGCGCGGCGCAAGATGCGTGCCCGCGACGTCGCCGAGCAGATCGGCCTGTCGGAAACCCAACTCAGCCTGCTGCGCACGGGCAAGGTCAGGGGCATGCGCTTCGACACCCTGTCTAAGCTCTGCCTCGTCCTCGACTGCGCACCGGGAGATATCCTCGACTACGATCGGGATGACACGGATCTGAATTTGAACGACGATTAGGGGCGACGGCCTTCGCTTTAACTTTCCAGCCGCGGAGCCGGTCGTTCGGGTGGCGGGCCAATTACTAGTATATAAAGGAAAGAGCGCGATGAAATCGAGCTTAGTTTGGTAGCCCCAACGGGATTCGAATCCGTTGTTAGTTGACAAACGGTGGCAACTCAGACCTACTCTGGCCCACAAAACGGGCGTCATCTCGGGTTATTTGTTGGCGGTAGTTGCCTCGAGTTGCCACGAATAGGTATAGATCCGCGGGCCAATGGCGGGCCAATTTTTGGCGAACTTTGGGACCCGGTCACTGCACGTCACAAGCAAGAAATAAATTGACAGCGAGCGGGCCGCCACCTATAGTATGGGTCGGGACACCGAGTAGTTTGAACCGAAACTCTGACTTCTAAAGGATTACTAATGACCATTTTTTCATCAGAACAGCAAGCAATGATCGCGTTGTTTCAGAAGCATGTGGAAGCAGAGCTCGCCGGTGATCTCGACACTACGATGGCCACGATGACCGAAGATCCGCATCTCAATCACGTGCCGGTCATGGCTGGCGGAGTGGGGCGCGAGGGCGTGCACGCCTTCTACCGTGATCATCTAGTCGGCAAGTTCTTTCCGCCGGATGTGAAGATGACGAATGTGTCGCGCACGGTAGGATACGATCGCGTGGTGGAAGAGCTCGTGATCAGCTTCACGCACACGACGCCCATCGACTGGCTCCTACCTGGCGTGCCACCCACGGGGAAGAAGGTGGAGATGGCGGTCGTCGTGCTCGTCGGGTTTAATGATGGAAAGATCTCCTATGAGCACATCTACTGGGATCAGGCTGGCGTGCTGGTGCAGGTCGGGTTGCTCGATCCCGTCGGCCTGCCGGTGAGCGGCGCCGAAAGCTCCCGCAAAGTGCTCGATCCCAAACTGCCACCGCGTCAGATCTGATCCGAAAAGACCCGCGTGATTACCCGGTTCCTTTGGTAGCCCCAACGGGATTCGAACCCTATACGTGGTACGGCAAGAGCCTGCAGCGCACGCATCTCAATTGAATCTCCTCTGAGCGGTTCGAATCACAACCTTAGCAAAGACCCGCGAAGGAATGGGGCACCCTAGATTTTTGTGAGGTTGGAGGAAAAGCGGGGTACCCGGCTACTTCTTGCCTTCTTTAATGTGCTGCGTCCAGTCGGTTGTTCTTTCGAATTCGTTACGGCTTCACGACAATCTCCTGGGTCTTTCCTTCCTTATTCGGACCGGTGGCGAATCCGCATTGCCACAAGTTCATTGTGTCAGCAAAGCAGGTGAACGTCATTTCCTTGCCGGTTACCCGCACATTGCGCGATCGGTAGAACGTCTCCATGTTCCATTTGACGTGGACCGGATAGACGAGCGTATTGAAGGCGCCCTGACCCTGGTCTATGTAAAGTCTCCAACGATGCGGCGCACCCATAGTAAATGCCGCGATGTCCATCGTCGTGGCCCCGTCCTGTCCCACCGGCGAAGGTTTCTCGTAGAGGCAGCGGATGAGTTTCTTTGCCAAATCGACCGGAGGCGGCGGGCCGTTTCTGCCGGAGTGCTTCAGGTTGTTGCAATCCAGCAGTGCGCGATCAGCCAGCACAGTCCCGTTCCCATCGACGCGGAGTTTCTCAGTCGCGATCTTCGGGGCCGCTCCACCCAGCGGGCGAAAACCACATTCCTGAGAAGATATCGGTCTGGTAACAATTCGTGGTGCCTTGCCGGGGAGCGGGTCGACCTGCATGACGTAGTTCCTCGCGGTGCCCGCATTTACCTGAATAATCGTTCCTTTCGATGGTATTGCGTATTGTGTGCCGAGGCACGCGGCATTTTCTGAAAATTCGACGCGGTCGCCTTCCTTGTATTTGGGGACCTGAGCTTGGGCGCCAGATGACACCGTCATGAGCGTGGTTCCCAGCACGGCAAGGATTAGAAATGCGTGGTAGTTTCTTTTCATGTCGGTTCTCCTGGTGTTGACCGAATCGCTCTCCAGCCTGCGGTGCACAGCGTGTGAATCTTTTGCTGGCGGCTTGCCGATCGCCACGCGTCAATAAACCTTCTCAGCACTTGACCGGATTATCCGGGATTCCCCATATGACCCTCCTATTCGAGTCGAAGCCGGATGATTCCGGCAGTTTTCGGCGGCCTCGGCAAGCCGGGCCATCGGTTCGGCACGAGGTGAGGCGCGCATCGGCCTGCTGGGCACTGAGTCCCGGCGCTGCGACTCGTGTCGTCGCAGCGATAAGGTCTCGGAGATCAAGTGAATAGTCCACGCTACACCTCAGCTCTGGAAAAACACGGTCACCAAACGGTCACCCGCACACTCCTATTAAAGGAAGAGAC
>PLLF01000042.1:34583-56320 GCA_003140855.1 Vulcanimicrobiota bacterium | reverse complement strand
CAGCGCGAAGCGCTGGCCGAGCGCGTCCTCGCACTATCGAACGCGGATCAAACCGAGGTCACCATCGGCACCGAAGACGCCGACCTCACGCGCTTCACGCACGAAGAGGTCCACCAAAATGTCGCGCGTTCCGATGCGGGCGTGAGCGTGCGCGCTATTTTAGGCCTCCGCACCGGTACCGCCGCGACCAACGTGCTCGATGAAGATTCTCTGCGCGCCACGGTCGGCCGCGCTATCGCAATCGCGCAACTCGCTCCCGAAGATCCCGACCTCGCGCCGTTACCATCCGCCGGACCAACGGTCACGCCCAAGGACGCCTACGTCAAAGCCACGGCCGACGCATCGCCGCAGCTGCGGGCCGGCATGGCCGACGCCATCTTCAAAGTAGCCGAATCGCACAAGTTTTGGTGCGCCGGATTCGCGCGCACGCAAAGCGCCGGCTTCACGATCGCGAACTCGAACGGTGCGCGCGCGTCGTTCGACGGCACCGACAGCGGAATCAACGTGAAGATGAACGCCGCCGATTCGACCGGATACGGCCAGGCGTATTCGCCCGACGCAACGACGCTGGACGCGCATAAAGTTGCGAGCGTTGCCGCAAACAAAGCCAAAAACTCCGCGCAGCCGCAAGGCGTCGAGCCGGGCGAGTGGACGGTGATCATGGAGCCGGCGGCCTTCGGCGAATTTTTTGCCTACCTCGGCCAACACTTTTCCGCGCAAGCGTACGACGAAGGTTCTTCGTTCTTGAGCGACGGGCTCGACAAACCGTATTTTAGCGAGAACGTCACGGTCGCCGACGATTATTCCAATCCGCTCGCGCCTTCGATGCCGTTCGATTTCGAGGGCCAGCCGAAGCAGCGCGTCACACTCGTGGAAAGCGGTGTCGCCAAGACGTTCGTCACCGACAGCTATTGGGCCAAAAAACTCAACCGCGAAAATACTGGCCATGCTTTGCCCGCGCCGAATGCGTATGGTCCCCAAGCGATCGATTTGATCGTTGCGCCCGGGAAAAAATCTTTCGACGAACTGATCGCCGAAACAAAACGGGGATTGTTGATCAGCCGCTTCTGGTACATACGGACGGTCGACCAGAAAAAGGCGATCGTGACCGGAATGACGCGCGACGGCACGTTCCTCATCGAGAACGGCAAGGTGACCGGCGGCGTGCGCAACATGCGCTTTAACCAGAGCATTATAGCCGCGCTTGGAAAATGCGAGTTTTCAAACGCACCGCAGCGCACCGGCGACTACTGGTTTTCATTGGTCGTTCCCGCCGCGAAAATTGAAGGCTTTAAGTTTTCGAGCGGAACGCAGTTCTAACAACGCCGCCCAGTAAAACCAGCGCGCCAACGATAAGCACCGGCAGATAGGGAGCCGACGCAACGTTCACCGCCGGGTATTCTCCGACTCGCGCGCCCAAACGCAAACCGTCAATCTTTTTTACTGAACCGGACGGCACGATGCCGATTCCGCCGGGCACCGGTCGATCGGCGCGGTCCGCAAGGGCGAACAGCACCGCGGGCGTTCCCGCCGCGGGCGCCTGATTTCCCAAATGCGATGCTTGTCCGGCATCAAAAAGCACCGCCTTCACCGTTCTTCGCACGGCCGGCACTGCGAACGTGTCGTAGAGAACGTTCATTCCGCCGATCGTCGTGTTTTGCTGCATCGAAAGCACCGGCGATAAGAACGTACCGTTCGTCGGCTGCGTAATCGTCAATCGGTTCCCCGCGGCGTCGGCAGCGGTAACCCAAACTGCCACGTGCGGGCTTTGCCACAGAATGAGCCCGCCGTAGTAGCGGTTGTGCGCGCCGATTGCGACCGAGGACGAGCCGTTTTGCAGCGATACCGCGACCGACTGCGGATCTGCGTCCGGCTGCGCGAGCGGAAAAACGAACGCCGATCCGATCTGAGGGTCGCTAACGGTCGCGCCCGGGGATCCGACAACGGTGTGCGTGTCCGGACCCATCAATCCGCTCGCGATTCCCGCCAGTACGATGATCGCCGCTCCGCAAAGCGCAATCACATTCCGGCGCGGCTGATATGCGGCCGCGGCGAGCAACGCCGCATCGAGCACGTTGTACCAGCCCGTATGAAACAGCGCGTTGCCCGGAAAAGCATCTTGCGCCACGGTCATGCCGGCGGCGGCCGCAATCAGCAGCCAGAAAAGCGTCAATGTTTCGCGCGAATGAGCGGAGCTATCGCATTCTTCATCTGCGAATAGGTCAACGGGCCGTCAAAGCCCGGCGGAACCGCCTTCCCGGAGCGGTCGATGATCACTGTAGTGGGCAGACCGATGGCGATATAGGTGCGGCCGTACTGTTGCTCGGTGTCGAGCCAGATTGGATACTTGATTCGAAGCGATTGCGCGAATGACGCCGCGCGTTGCCGCGACTCGCCCTGGTTGATGCCGATCACAACGAGGCCGCGCGAGCGGTAGGTCTCATACAGTTTCTCAAGATCGGGCATTTCCGCGCGGCATGGTGGACACCACGTCGCCCACAAGTTCATCACCACAACGTTTCCGCGATAAGCCGCGAGGATCTCATTCTTTCCGCTGATTGAGGGCACCACAAAACTCGGCGCCAATTTGCCCGCCGCGGCCACTTGCACCGTCGCGGGACTATTGCCCGGAAAGTATTGCTTGAGAACGACCGCAACGATCAGCGCGCCGGCAGCGGCAAAGAGCCATTTCACGATTGGCTTCGTGCTACTATTCCAGGTGAGCTTCCTTCTACAAACGAATGCGCGTGCGGTGCCGGCACAGATTCTAGACGGCCGCGCGGTTGCCAAGGAACTGCGCGCCGAGCTTGTCTCCCAAAGTAACAGTCTGCGCGAGCGCGGAATCCATCCGCGCCTTGTCATCGTGCTCGTCGGAGAAAATGAATCGTCGGTTGCTTACGTGCGCAACCTGGTGAGATTGGGCGAACGCGTGGGCATTGGCGTGGACGTCGACCAGCTTCCTGAAACTTCGAAGGCTGCGGCCGTGCGCGAACGGCTCGAGGCGTTGGCGCTCGATGCCAGCGCGCATGGCGTCATGCTTCAACAACCCTTGCCGGCGCATCTTTCGATCCGCACCATCGCCGATTCGATTCCGATTCACAAAGACGTTGACGGCACGCATCCCGCCTCGCCGTTTGTGCCGGCCACACCGGCCGCGGTGATGTTATTGTTGGAACGCAGTCCCCACTGGCCACTAACGGGCCGGCACGCCGTCATGATCGGGCGATCCGTCGTTGTGGGTGTACCCGTAGCCTTGCTGCTGTTGTCGTGCAATGCGACCGTGACGATTTTACACAGCAAATCAGCCGGATTGCAGCCGTATGTGCGGATGGCCGATGTGCTCGTCGTCGCCGCGGGCGTGCCGAATTTGATCGGCGGTCCGGATATCAAACCCGGCGCAACGGTCATCGATGTCGGCACAACGCTCGTCAACGGACAATTGAAAGGCGACGTTGATTTCGATTCGGCGGTCAAAGTCGCGGGCGCGATAACGCCCGTTCCAGGCGGCGTAGGTCCGGTAACAAACGTCGCGCTGCTTCGCAACGTGATCAAAGCGGCGTCCAACGCGGGGAAGCTCAACCCTCGCGACTAAGCGTCGAGCATGACCGAGCTGCTTCTGGAGATCGAGCAAAGAGCCAAGAAAGACGGCATCGCCACAGTTCCGCGTGAGGTCGGAAGGCTGCTCTCCGTCCTAACGCATGCGATGCAAGCCAACCGGATATTGGAAATCGGCACTGGTTACGGCTACGCGACCGTGCAGATGGCTCTCGCGCAACCGCCCGCCGGCAAGATTTGGACGTTCGATCCGTACATCGAACGCACGGAAGTCGCGCGCGAGTATTTCGATCGCGCGGGCGTCGGCGACCGTGTCGAAATCGTCAATCAGCCGGCGCTCGAAGTGCTGCACATCTTTCCTTTGCGCAACCTCGACATCGCATTCGTCGATGCACCGCGCAGCGACTATGCCGAATACCTCAAGCAATGTCTGCACGTGTTAAAGCTGTCGGGACTCGTCATTCTCAACGGCCTGACGGCGGATGATGAAACCGACTCTTTCAACCGAACCTTCTTGCAGCATTCGCAACTGGACGCCGCGATACTGCCGCTCGGCGCCGGCTTGGGCATCGGCGCGCGCAAAGCGTGAGCTCGTCTCCGGTTAGCGCGGACACTTTCAAGGCCGCGATGCGGCATTTTCCGACCGGCGTAACGGTCGTAACCAGCGTGCGCGAAGGTGAACCGCGCGGCCTGACCGTCAGCGCCTTTTCGAGCGTTTCGATCGATCCGCCGCTGGTGCTGATCTGCATCAATCGTGAAGCGCGCAGCTACCTCTTCATTTCGGAATCGAAAGTCTTTTGCGTCAACATTTTGAGCGGCGATCAGCAGCAACTCGCGGAGCGCTTCACCAGCAAGATCCGGCAGAATCAATTTGAAGGCGTTCCGTACGAGGTTGGCTCCACGGGCGCCGCCATCATTAGCGGAACCGTCGCCCACTTGGAATGCGAAGTAGCCGAAGAGCATCACGCCGGCACGCACAGCATATTTATCGGACGCGTCATATCGTGTGCGTCGCGCCCGGGTTCGCCGCTTGGCTATTACAACGGCGCCTTCCATGACTTTGGAATTCGGATCGATTGATCGTCGAAACGTTCCCGGTCGGGCCATTGGCATGCAACTGCACGATTCTCAGCGATGAGAAAAAGAAAGAAGCGATCGTCGTTGACGGCGGCGACGGCGTTCCCGAAGTCATTAAACGTTTGGAGCGGCTCGGCACCCGCGCAAAGTATCTGATCCACACGCACGCGCACATCGACCACATCGGCGACCTGGCCGGGCTACGCGAGCAGACCGGCGCGCAGGGCTTGCTGCACCCGGCAGACTTGCCGCTCTATCGTAACCTCGGAATTCAAGCCGGATTGATCGGCATGTACGAGGTTCCGCGCATCGTCGAGTTGGATGGCGAGCTGCAGGACGGTGACCGCGTTCGCGCGGGCGACGTTGAGATCGCCGTGCTGCACACGCCGGGCCACACGCCCGGCAGCGTCTGTTTCGCTTTCAGCGACGGCGGCACGCAAACCGTTCTCTCGGGCGACACGTTGTTCGCCGGCGCGATCGGGCGCTGGGACTTGGGCGGCACCTCGATGGAAGACATCGTGGCCAGCATTCATCGAAAGCTTTTGCCCTTTGAGGACGAGACGCGCGTTATCCCCGGCCACGGCCCGTTCACGACGATTGGGGAGGAGCGCAACACGAATCCCTACTTGCAGTAAGCGCCCGAATTGGGGTGCGTACGAATTGAGCAGAGTGCACTAAATGGGTCATGGTGAAAAATTGTGTCATGGTGAGCTTGTCGAACCACGCCCGAGCAGCGTGCGAAGCACGCGTTGACGAGGGCCGCACGAGATAACGCATGAAGCGACTCAAGCTCTTCACCGGCATAGGCTTAACTCCAAGCGTTCGCGCAGCGTGCAACGGGGTTACGGAACGTTTGCGCGGCGCGGGACTCGACGCGCGGTTTGAATCACCCGAGAAGCTGCACATTACGCTGGCGTTCCTCGGCTGGGTCGATCCCGAGGCAGTCGAACCGGTTCGTGACGCGCTCGCGCACGTGGCGCAAAACGCCAAACTATTCGACCTGACGCTGGATAAAATCGGCGCCTTTCCGCATGAGCGCAAACCGCGGGTCGTCTGGATCGGCGCGAGCGAACAGGGCCCAGCATTCCGCGAACTGTCACGCTCCGTGCGCGCGGCTTATGAAGATCTCGGATTTACTTTCGACAAGGACGCCGTCGCCCACGTAACGATTGCGCGAGTCAAAGGCGGCGACGCGCACCTTCCGATGTTGGATTTAAAACCGATGAAGCTCGCCGTGCGCGAGCTGACGCTTTTCGAATCGATCCCCGCTGACCGAACGACGCGTTACGAGGTTCGCGCGCGGTACCCACTGAACGCCGCGCGCAATGACTCATAATGCGATCCTAGTCGCCCGTAGGCACAACTCCACGTTGCTCGATCATTAAGACGACGGTGCGCTCGGGCGCACGCGTGCGATGCAAAACGCCTTTAGGTACGTTGTAACCCTGATGGCGTTTGAGCATGTGCGTTTCTTTGTGATCGATATCCAGCAACAGCTCGCCCTCGAGCACGAAGAAAAATTCGTCTTGCTCGTCGTGTTTGTGCCAGTGGAACTCGCCGTGAAATACGCCCAGCCGGACGAGCGCATCGTTTACGGTCGTGAGCGTTTGATTGAACCATGGAACGGCACACGCGGCAGCTTCCGCATCGGCGTCGATCAGCGTGGAATAGCCGAACTTGTCCTCGAGATGGATCTCGTACTTGCCGGCGCTCACGCGCTTAGTGCAGCTTGATTAAGAGCTTGCCGTCGTCGGCAGCGGGCGGCGGTTCGGGAACCGTTTCCGCAACCGGCTGAACCGCACGCTCGGGCGCGGGCATCGCGCCGAAATCCGGAACCTTGCCGGACGAAACTTTTGCCTTGTAATCGTCGATCGCAACGTGCAGCGCCTCGAGCGCGCGTTGCGGATAATCTTTTTTCTTTTCCGGATAGCCGTCGAGCGCGCTTTCGACGTCGGCTTCTTTCAGCGCAGACGCTTCTTCGATCGTCTTGCCCTTCGCGAGATCGACGACGATGCTGCACGTCGCCGTGCCGAAACCGCAGCCGGTCGTGAAATAGGACATGTCCTCGATCACCGCGCCCGGACCGACTTTTAAGAAGAAATTGTACATATCGCCACAGGAGTCGCTGAAGTACTCACCGCTCGCGGTCGGGTTCTCCATCGTGCGAAAACCGGTGCGATCTTCGACCAGCTTTTGAAATTTTGGAAAATTCATGCCTTCAGCTCAAACTTGCATTCGCTGCCGCCGGTTGCAAGGGACTCGGTTTGCACGTGCGTCCCGCCGATCGTCTCCTCGAGGACTTGATGGATCACCGAGCAGACCTCCGGGTTGTCTTTGGCGACGGACGAGTAGGGGCAGTTGTGCTCGTGGAGCTCGAAGCCGCCCTCGATTAAATTGTAGTCCGCGACCACGCCGCCTTCGCGCAGCACTTGCGTCAGCTGCCCGAGTTTGCCCGCGGTATCGCCGGCGGTGACTCGCGCGCGCGCCTTGGCGACCGTGCGCTTGGAAATGCCTTTGAAAAGCTCCGCGATGCCGCTCTCGCCATGCTGTGCCCGCACCTCGCGCAAAACGGCGTCCAGCATCTTGTCGTAATGATGCGGGAAAAGCTTCTCGCCGTCGGAGGTCAGTGAAAACTCGTGCGTCGGCTTGGTGGGCCCGCGGCGGACCGATTGCTCGACGACTAAGCCGTCGCGTTCGAGCACGACCAGCTGCTGCCGGATGGCATTGGGCGAAAGTCCGAAGACCTTCGCTAGGTCCACGGCGGAGGCAGACTTGCGCCGGCGCAGTTCTTCAACGATGCGTCCGCGGGGGGTCTGGAAAAAGCGGTCAGCCTGCATATTCTGCCTCGAATGCTAGCACGAAATACGCAGATAGTCCAGGTTTTCCTTGACTTTCTATACCCTGGTCCGTAGGATTGGAGAGGCGGCCTTCAGCCGCTTTCCGGTTCAGCCTACAAGGAGCAAAGCGTGTCCGAGCGGGGCCTACGTGTTCAAGAGCTGCGCGCCAGTGCGGGCGGCACAAGTATTCTCAAAGGCATCAACCTCGCGGTTGAACCCGGGCGCGTCCACGCGCTCATGGGGCCCAACGGCAGCGGCAAATCGACGCTCGCCTTTTCGCTCACCGGCCATCCCGGCTTCAAAGTCGAGAGCGGCACGGTTACACTCGACGGACTCGACTTGCTGGCGATCTCGCCGGACAAACGCGCGAAGGCCGGGCTGTTTCTTTCGTTTCAATATCCGGCCGCGATTCCGGGCGTGAAGGTTGCGAACTTCTTGTTTGCGGCGCGCCAAGCGCTGCACCCCGGCGATCTTCCGCCGGCGAAATTTCGCGCGCTGCTGCTTGAAAAAATGGATCTGCTCGACATGGACCCGAGCTTCATGGGGCGCTATCTCAACGACGGTTTTTCCGGCGGCGAGAAAAAACGGCTCGAGATGCTGCAGCTGGCGATGCTTTCGCCGAAATATGCGGTTCTCGATGAAACCGACTCCGGGCTCGACGTCGATGCGCTGCGCGCCGTTGGCGAATCGGTCAACGCCATGCGCGCGAGCGAGGCCGGCAAGGAAACCGGCTTTCTGATCATCACGCACTACCCGCGCATTCTGCAATATGTCAAACCGGACGTCGTGCACGTCATGATCGACGGACGCATCGTTAAAGAAGGCGACGCCGAGTTGGCGCAACGCATCGAACGCGAAGGGTACGACACCATTCGCGAGGAGATCGCGCAGATTGCCTAGCACCCTCGAGCGCCTCGCCGTACCGCAGCACGCTGACGAATCGATAATGAGCCGGGGCCGCCGTCAAGAATTACTGACGAAGGCTTTCGATTCACGTTCCGGCCGCGAGCGGCCCGGACAATTCTGGAAGATCGATCTCGACGGGCTCGATTTTTCAGCGTTGAACGTCGCGCCGCCGTCGGCTCCGCGGATCAAAGCTCCGGATAAGCCGGGCGTGATCGCGTGCGATCTGACGACCGCCGCTCGGAAACACCCACAACTTTTCGCGCGAGCGTTCGGCAGCGCCGCCGGAGCGTTGAACTCCAAATTTGCGATGCTCGCAACCGCGCTCTGCAATACCGGCACTTTCATTTACGTTCCGGCCGATCAAGCGGTTGACGATCCGATCGAAATAACGTACACGGTTGAAAACGGCGCGCTCTTCCCGTACACGCTCGTCCTGCTCGATCGCGGCGCGCATTGCACCATCATCGAGCGGCTCGAAGGCCGCACCGGCGACACGGTGTGCGGAATTGCAGAGATTGCCGGCGGCGAGAACTCGTCGGTAACCTACGCCTCAGAACAGAGTCTCCCGGCCGAAACGCAAGCATTTTTTACGCGCGTCGCCGCTCCGGGCAAGGACTCTTCGGTGACGTGGTGCGTGGCCGAGCTCGGCGCCGCCCTCGCCGTAACGTCGGTAGACGTCGCAATCGACAATCCGGGAGTGCAGGCTCAACTCAACGGCTTCTTCTTCCCACGCGACAATCAACACGTCGATCTGATTTCGACGATCCGCCACAACGTCGGCGAGTCTCAATCCCAGACGCTGATTAAGTCGGCGGCCACCGGCCACGGGCAGGCGCGTTACCTTGGAAACATTCGCATCGCGCCGCACGCGCAAGGCACGCAAGCCTCGCTGCGCGATGACGCCTTGCTGCTCTCGCCGCACGCGCACATCGATTCGGTTCCGGCGCTCGAAATCGGTGCGAACGACGTCAAGGCCTTTCACGGCGCCACTATCGGCGCGCTCGACGAAGACGTGATCTTCTATATGGAAAGCCGCGGCATCACGCGCGCGGCCGCCGAGAAAATGATCGCGCTTGGATTTTTCGAGCCGGTCATCGAGCGTTTCCCGACCGAGGCGCTGCGCGGTCGTCTGCGTTCCGCACTGGAAGCCAAGATCGCATGAGCGTGCTCACCGCCGATGCGAAAGTGCGGCGCATAATCGCCGACTTTCCGATACTGCAGCGGCCGACGTCGCGCGGTAAGCGCCTGGTCTATCTCGATTCGGCCGCCACGTCGCAAAAACCGCAGGTCGTCATCGATTCGCTGGTCGAGTATTACTCGCAGTACAATGCCAATATCCACCGCGGCGTCTATGAGATAGCCGAGCGCGCAACAGCTGCATTCGAAAAGGCGCGCGAGACGGTCGCTGCGTTTTTCAACGCGCAGACGCAAGAAATTATCTGGACCCGTAATACGACCGAGGCGATCAACCTCGTGTCGCACTCGTGGGGCCAGCAGAACGTGCGCCGGGGCGACGCGATCTTGGTAACGCAGTTGGAACACCACTCGAATCTGGTGCCGTGGCAGGTGCTCGCCGAGACAACCGGCGCGGAGCTGCGCTTTATTCCCGTAGATGACCGCGGAGTACACGTACTCGACAATATCGACGCGCTGCTGGACGGCTGCAAACTCGTCGCGCTTTCGCAAGTCAGCAACTCGCTCGGCACGATCGCCCCGCTGGATACGATCATTCCGCGCGCGCATGCGGCCGGAGCGCTCGTTATGGTTGACGGCGCGCAAGCCGCGCCGAACATGCCCGTAGACCTCAAGGCGCTCGACGCAGACTTTTACGCGCTCAGCGCCCACAAGATGTGCGGACCGACCGGCATCGGCGTGCTCTACGGAAAACGCGAGCTGCTCGAAGCGATGCCACCGTTCTTGACCGGCGGCGATATGATCCGCAAAGTCGAGTATGCGAAATCAACGTACAACGACTTGCCTTGGAAATTTGAAGCCGGCACGAGCAACGTCGCCGATGCGATCGCGTTTGCCGTCGCCGTCGAGTACTTAAATGGCATCGGCATGGAATGGGTGCGCGAGCACGAGCGGCAGCTGGTTGGCTACGCTTTGGATCGACTGCAGACGCTCGAAGAGCGCGGCCTCTCGATCTACGGCCCGCGCGATCCCGATCGCATCGGCGACGTGATCTCGTTCAACTTCGGCGACGTGCACTCGCACGATCTCGCCTCGATACTCGATACCGAGGGCATCTGCGTCCGCGCCGGCCATCACTGCACGATGCCGCTCATGGAAAAGATGGGCTGGCCGGCAACGGCCCGCGCCTCGTTCTACATTTACAACACCGAGGAAGACATCGATGCGCTGGTTACCGGCATCGAGAAGGCCGCGCGAGTCTTCAAGATTTAGCCTTGGACGATTTTTACCGCGACTACATTCTGGATCACTACCGCAATCCGCGCAATTTCGGAAAGTTGGATCGCGTAGATGCATCGGCCGAAGATCTCAATCCGCTCTGCGGCGACCAGATTCGCATGGAGCTCAAACTCAACAACCGCGGCCAAGTCGAGGATGTAAAGTTCTCGGGCAAGGGTTGCGCGATCAGTCAGGCGTCGGCTTCGATGCTGACCGAAAGCATCAAGGGAAAATCGCTTTCTGAGATTGCCAAGCTTCCAAAAGAGGCCGTCCTTGAAAATGTCGGCATCGGCATCAGCCCGACGCGCATGAAGTGCGCGATGTTGGGGCTCAAAGTATTGAAGAGCGCCGCAATCGGCGAACTGGCCGCGTGGCCCGACGAAAACTAACTAGAACTTCGTAACGCTCTTCTGCAGGATCTTATAACCGCCGGCGGTCGACGCGACGTTGAACGTCTCTTGATAATTTCCCCGCGTCGTCTGCATTTGGACTGCGACGACGTAGCTGCCATCGGCTTCGCGCGCAGAGTTCATGCTGATGATGCGCGTGTTGGCGTCAATGAAACCTTCATCGGGCGAACCGTTCCCTAGATAGGACGCGGCCGTTTGCGGATCGCCGCTGCGCAGCGCCTCGATGTAGGATCGCACCGTTACCTCGGCCGCTCCCAAGGGCACGGGGACAGGCGGCGCGGCCGTTTTCTTCGGCGTAGGTGACGGCCGGCGCACGACGGGCGGGGTGCGGCGCGGCGCCGGAGTCGGCGCAACCGTAGGTGCAACTGTTGGCCGCACGGTCGGCTTAGCCGTCGGCCGGGGTGACGGCGAGGGCGCTGCCGACGGCGTCGCAGTTGCTTTGGCCGTTGCCGATGGTTTGGGTTTTGGCGTTGCTGATTTTGCGGGCGAGGGCGTTGCGGAGGGCGCCGGCGTTTCCGTTGGTTGTACGGTAGCGGACGCAGTGGGCGACGGCGCGACTTGTGCCGCGGTGTTCGGTTTTTTCGGCGCGTTCGCGAAGCGCGCTAACGCCATGCCTAAGAACCATCCGGCGATAACGACAACGATCGCTGCAGCGATCGTGATCGCCCAGCTGTTGCCGCCTCCGGAAGAACGCCGCGGACCAGACGGCGTCAAGCGCCGCCGCCGTCCCAGATCGTCGTCGTTCACGCTAAATTGATTATCCCCGGCAGCAGGCAGCTCCTCGAATCTGCGTGAAGAATATGCGCGTGATTACGGTGCGCGTGCCCGTCGATCTCCACGCAGTGGCTTGCAGCCGCTGCAGCGCGTTTGCATCGGTCACTCCGCTTCGCCTGTATCACGTGCTGTCGCTCGCTGTTCGCGAAGCGATCGGCGCGCGCGCGCCGTACGAGCATTTCGCGCGCAGCTTGCGTGCAACGATCGCGGGTTTGCGCGCAGGACGTTTCACGGTTGACGTAGACGGCCGCACGTTCGCGCACCCCGACGAAGTCGTGGTCTGCGGCAACACCGCGCGCGTTCGGTTCTTTCTAGCGCGCGAGCGATTCCAGAACCGCCGGCAGACGGCCCTGGCGCGCGAGCATTAACTGCGCGAACAGCGCATTCGGCCAAGCGAAATCATCCCGCGTGTACGATTCCGGCCAATCTGCATTGAACGATTCGTGCAGCCGGTGATCGCCCGTATCTGAAGCGGCGATGTAGCCCATCACGCGATCGATCTCGCTTTGGTCGGTCGACGTAATCGCTTCGACGACCAGTCCCAAGGGCCAAACGTATCCGTGCGGCGTGTGCGGGCTGCCGATTCCCGAAGCGTACTTGCCGGCAAAGTAGTACGGATTGCGCGGCGAGAGTACGAAGCCGCGCGTCGCCTTGTAGACCGAATCGCGTGGACTAACGTAGCCGAAAAAAGGCGCCGAGAGCAGGGATGGAATGTTGGCGTCGTCCATCAGGCTGGCGTGGCCGAAGCCGTCGATTTCATACGCGTAGATCCGCCCGAAGCCCGGTTCATTGACCAGCGCGTAGTGCTCGATGCCTTGTCTGATTTGCACTGAAAGTCCCCACGCTTCTTGCGCGAGTCCGTTGTCGTGGTAGACGTTGCGCTCGATCACGGTCAGCTGCCGAAGCACGACCGCCGCAAACATGTTATCCGGGATGTTGTACTGATAGCGCGCCGCGTCGTCCGATGGACGGAACGCGGTCCAAACCAATCCCGTGTAAGCGACCCGCGTTCCCACCCCGTTGTTGGCCAGCTCCGAATGGCGGTAGTGCGATCGGGTGGCGTGATGTTGCTCGAGCCGCAGCGTCCGCAGCGCGGTCGTCATCGCGCGCTGCAGCACGGGCGTGAATATCGACCGATCGCCGGTGGCTTTCCAGTACACGTACGCCAGCCGGATCGGGTAGAGCAGCGAGTCCATTTCGAATTTGCGCTCGGCGATCTGGTAGTCGTTGGTAAATGCGTTCGCGTACGGATCGATGAGGATGTACTTGGCCTGGCGGGAGATCGCGCCGCGCAGCATGTTGCGAACGTATGAATCGGTCGACGCCAGCCCGATGTAGGGCATCATCACCGCGCTCGAGTCGCGCAGCCACTCTTCGTTGATGTCCCCCGTTGAAACAAACGTCGTGCCGTCGGGCTCGATCGTGGCGTGGCGGCTGTAGGCCTCGTCGTAGGCGCGCTGATAGATGCGCTCCAACGTCACCGCAACCGTTGTTGGAGCGTTAGGGATTTCAACAGTGGGAGCCGCAGTTGCGGGCATAGCACTGAACGCCGACCCGACGGTCAGCGCAAAGGAGGCGGCAATGCAAGCGGCTTTCACGAACCGAAGCGTACCCAAAATCTCACTTTCAGACGTTTGAAAATAAACGTCCTTATTGGCATAATAGATTCAGCGAATTGGCCCCATCCACCTAGAACGCCTAAGAAAGAGAGTTCGCTCATCACTCGCTACCGCAGCATCGTCGGCCTCGGCTTGGCAGCGGTACTAGCGGTTGCGCTGCCGGCCCGGGCCGATCAGCGCTATGTCCTCAGCGGGAGCGATCGCTACCAGATCGGCTCTTCCGACCTGCAGACCAACATTTCGTATAGCGGCACCCAGCAGCTAACGATCCACCGCGAGGGCAAACAAACCCAATTCAGGGCCGATGCCAAGTACGTGCGCGTCGACGAAAGCGGAAGCGTCCCCGGCCACGCCGCCTTCGTCCAGATCCTTACGCCCAAGGGCGAGCTGCAAGACCGCACCGACGGCGACCCGGACTATCTGACGGTGCTGAACCAGCCGTTTGCCATCGAGCTCGACGCGCAAACCCTGCGCGATCTCTTGCGTCTGCAAGGCGAAGTGCCGTTCGAGTTTCCTGCGCCGGTCATGGGCGGCACGCTGCGCGGCTATTTGCGCCGTGGGGCCAACGAACGCGTCGCCTCCCAAGCTGCGCTGGCCGTGAATTTTGACGCGACCGGACCCATGTCGGGACCGCTACCCGATCGCGCCGCGATGACGATGCGCGGCACCATGCGCATGCACGGCACGGCCTACTACGCGACGCAAGGCGATCCGCTGCTGCTCGCGCTCCACGAGACGCTCACGATTTCGGGCACGCTGCAAAACGGCAGCCACAACTCGCCCGTCACGATAATCTACGAGCGCACCATCAAAGCTACGCCCGCCCAGCCGGCGCGCACCGAGGCGAACTCACACTAAAAAAGCACGACGGCGTTTTAGGGCGCCGGTTGCGCCCTTGAAGCGGGGTTTTTTAGTATGTCATCCTGAGCGGGCGCCGTTAGGCGCCCCAGTCGAAGGGCGGCCGAGCCATGTCGAGGCCCGCATTAATGCGGCTCTCGTCACGCGTGAGCAACGCGCACGCTGCTCGAGCGTGGGTTCGACAAGCTCACCATGACACTAATGGGCGCAGCGACGCTAAGAGCGGCGCCCGGGCACGCGAGTAATGCTGAAGCGGGGCCTTAAACTGCCGCTAGTAACTCCACCGTCATCGGGTGCGTGAACGGCACTTCGCGCATGTGAACGAGCGGCGTAAACGCAAGGTGGTTTTGGTGGCAATCGATGAGCATCTCGATGCCGCGCATGACGGAGCGCGTTTCCTCAATATACTTGTTGAGCTTCTTCTGAATGTAGCCGCACGGATCGCGTAAGACTTTCGCGTAGTACGGATCGTCGGTGAGGCCTTGCGAAGAGATGCCTTCTTTGGGAACCAGCCAGACAAACCACGGATCTTCGCTTTTTCGGTAACCGATGACGACCAAGGGTATAGCTCGCGAGGAATCGAGCGCCGGAAGAAAACTGCACATCGTGTACGCATCGAAAGTAACTTCCTTCGGCTCGATCGCTTCCATCAATACCCCCAACAAGCAAAAACCGCCCGGCGCAGCGCGCCCGAACGGCTAGGGATTTTCTATGAACGCTTGAGGCGTCATGGCGGACGGGTTCGCCCAGCCCTATGTGAAACCTTCGCCCCAGGCAGCGGTGTTTCGAAAGCGTATATGACCGCTCTCGCGCCGCTCCTGAGGGAGTATTGGGTGCCGGCACCGGCACAGCAGAAAAAGGCGCTTAAGCGCGTCGGCGCCCCTGGCGTCGATCGCTTCGACACTATCGTCGACGAATACGAGCGCCGGCTCTACGGCTTCGCTTTGCGCATGACCGGCAATCGCGAAGATGCCGAAGAGATCGTGCAAGACGCGTTCGTGCGCGCGTACCGCGCGCTCGCCAAAATGTCGCCCGAGCAGCGCGCCGAGCTGCGCCTGCAGCCCTGGCTGTACACGATTACGTTGAACGTCACGCGGAACCGGCTGCGCGGAAAGCGCCCGACCAACGTCGCGCTCGATTCGCTGGCCGACCCCGATGCGTTGCTGCGCGGTTCGCGTCATGACGGACCCGCCCAACCCGAAAAAATCCTCGAGCAAAACGCCGACATGGCGCTGGTGGAGCGAGCGCTCCTTCAACTCCCGATGCACCTGCGCGCCGCAGCCACGCTGCGGTTCATTGAAGGCCGCAGCCATCCGGAGATCGCCGAAATTCTTAATCAGCCGATCGGAACGGTAAAATCGCACGTGCACCGCGCGGTGCGAATCTTACGCCGTATCCTCGGCCCGCAAATCGGCAGAGTAGTGCCGGAAGGAGCCACCGTCCATGCGATGTCGTGAAGTCGAAGCGCTGTGGGATGATATCCGCGAGGGAATGCCACCGCTGCGCGCCGCCGTCCACAGCCATCTGCGCGCGTGCCAAAACTGCCAGGACCTCTACGAACAGTACGAAGGCGTGGCTTACTGCCTCTCCTGCCTTCCCCAGCCCGAACCGTCGTGCGATCTCGCGAAGCGCGTGATCGAACACATCGCAACGCTGCAACAGAAGTATCGCAGCACGCCGATCGTGCTGACCTGGGTGCAGACGCGCCTCGGCCGCATCTACGTCGGGTATAAAGGAACGCGCATTGCGTTCATCGGCCTGGATCGCGGCGACGGGCCCGACAAGGTGCGCGAACAGATCGAACACCGGCTGCATCGCCACGTGGATAATGGGCAAACGCCGGACTGGCTCGGAAAAGTGTTCGACGATTATTTCAAGACGTGGCGAGTCGACGAAGACAAAGTGGACATCAGCGATCTGACGCCGTTCGAACAGGAAGCGCTCAAAGCTGCCGCCCGCATTCCGCCCGGCGAAGTACGTTCTTATGCCTGGGTCGCGCAAACGATCGGGCGGCCAAAGGCCGCACGCGCAGTTGGCCAAGCGATGGCGCGCAATCCGCTGCCGCTGTTCTTTCCGTGCCACCGCGTCGTCGATTCCAGCGGCGCGCTGCACAACTACGGTTACGGTATCGAGATGAAGGCGCGCATATTGACCATGGAGGGCTATCGTCCGCAGCGCTGAACGTGTCGCCTCAAATTAGTCCGCGGATCCCTCAGATTATAGATTAACGAGGGCAAACAGCCGGACGGAGGAGGTGGTCATCGTAAGCAGCGATAGTCATAAATGTTCTAAAGTTACGATGAAAAGAGGTGCCGCCCCGTAAGGCGGCTGCCAAGAACCACTAGTCCGCCGGCTCAAGGAGCCGGCTTTTTTTCACCTAACCTTTTTGGCGGTGTCTAATACGGTTCTCGTTACAGGGTTCGAGCCGTTCGGCGGCAGCAGCGTTAACCCCAGCGAACTGGTCGCGCGTAGTCTCGAAGGGCGCCTCATCGCGGGGCGTCTTGTCGTCGCGCGGGTCTTTCCCGTGGATACGTCCGGCATCGCCACCCTCTTGCGCCAAGCATTTGACGAAGAGCGCCCCGATCTCGTCGTCTGCACCGGGCTTGCGGCCGGGCGCACCGCCGTTTCGCTGGAGCGCGTGGCGGTGAACATGCTCGACTTCGANNCGGGCAACAACGAGCCGATCCTCCGCGGCGGCCCCGACGCGCGGCTCTCGCCCATGCCCATCGCGGAAATCGCGGACGCGTGGCAGAGCAACGGCGTGCCGGGCTACGTCTCGAATTCCGCCGGAACCTACTTGTGCAACCAGGTCCTCTACGAAGCGCTGGGGATTGCCGAGTCGGTTTCGCCCCCGGTTACGGCCGGGTTTATTCACCTGCCCTATCTGCCCGAGCAAGCCATTGCGGCCGGAGCGGGAAACAGTCCATCCATGTCGCTGGAATTGATGACCCGCGCGGTCGAACTGGCAATCGCGGCGACGGTCCCACTTATCGAAAGGCGTAACGCCGGCAGGCACGCTGCGGCGGCCGGAGTCTAAGGAGCATAATCTGAGCGATCCCCGCACTGCCGCCATCCCCGACGTTCACGGCCACGCCAAAGGCGAACACAAACCATTTGCCGAGGAACGTCCCATCGCGTACTCCGCGCGGATGCTCTTCTTATGGTTCTACCATGCGTGCCAGCGAGGATCGCCGCGCTTCCTCATGGTCTCGGACCATATCAACTATCTGACGTTCGAAGATCCCGGCGCCGTCAATACGGTGCGCCGCGCGCTCAAGCTCGCCGAAGCCGGCGATTTGTATGGTGCGGCCGAAACGGCCGGCGTTGACGTGGCCCACGCGGCCATCGTCTCCGAAGGGCTGCGGCGCGGAATGCGCTTTTCGATCGGCGCGGAGATCGACAACGACCCGCGCGCCAGACCCGACGCTCAAAACATCGTTGATGCGATGCGCCCCGACGGCATGATTCGATCGGTGCACTTTCTGACGATCGAGCATCCCGAAAAAGGCGCCGACTGGCCGTGGCCGTTCGATAATCCGGAATTCAAAGAGCTCTTCTCCATCGTCGGCACGCAAAAGACGTGGGAGATGTATATCGTCAAGTTGATCGACGACATCGAGAAACTGCCCGGACAGATCGTCGCGCATATCTACGCGCCCGCCACCTTCGGGAATTGGCCCGACATGAAGCGGCTCGAGCAGTACGAGAATCGCGTGCTCGACGCGTGCGCCGCGCGCGGTTTGGCGATCGAGATAAACACACGCCTGCTCTATCGCGATCATCCGCACGATCAAAAGCAGAAATATCGCGAGTCGCTCGTGCGCCTGCTCAAGAAAGCCAAGGCGAAAGGCGTGGGCATCGCCGTCGGATCGGATGCCCACAGTCCCAAAGATCAGGGCGCAGGCTTCGAAATCGTATTGCGACTGCTCGACGAAGCGAAGATAAACGAGTTGGTCTTCCCGGTAGCCGGCAGGCTCGCGCGCGTCGCCCTGCGCGCCACCAAAGAACACTTGCAAAAAGTACTTTCACGCGAACCCGCCGTACAGCCGGGCAGCAGCATCACGGGCTACGGGCGCGCCGAGCTTGGGTTGCCCGAACGCGACGAAGCCGAGGAACGCCTCCTGCGCAAGGGCGCGAAGGGCCGGCGCGCCGCGGCGCCCGCGCGCGCTTCCAAGCGTCTCATAAAGCCTCCGCGCAAACTGGTGAAAGCGGCCAAGGCCGCCAAACCCGTCAAAATCCCGGCTAAGAAAAAAGCCGTTATAAAAATCAGCCGCCCGGTCAAAAAAGCAAAAGCTGTCAAGAAACCGCTGCGCAAAGCCGCAGCCAAAGCCGTTCCCAAGAAAAAAACTCCAGCTAAAAAAACGCCGCCTAAGAAAGCTGCGCCTAAAAAACTCGCAGCCAAGAAAGCTGCGCCGAAAGCCAAGAAAAAAGTTTCAGTTCGTAAACGACGTTAAGAACCCCAAGGAGACTTCCCATGCCGGACATTTCGCGCGTTCGTAATATCGCCGTCGTCGGAACTCACCACGCCGGCAAGACTACGCTGGTTGAAGCAATCCTTTCACACTGCGGAGCCACCGGCCGCAAAGGTGCCGTCACCGACGGCACGAGCACGACCGACTACGAACCGGAGTGCATAGCGCACGCGCAATCCACAACCGTCGGATTCGCGCACTGCACCGCGGATGGCATCGACATGACCCTCGTCGACTGCCCCGGGTTCATCGACTTTTTCGAGGAAACGAAGATCGCCGTCTCGGCCTGCGATGCGGCCGTCATCGTGTTGGACGGCGAGCCGCTGCGCGTTTCGCAGACGGAAGCGCTGCTCGATTTCATCGAGTCGCGCAAGATGCCGCATTTGTTCGTCGTGAACAAATTGGATCGGCCCGGCTCGGATTTCTACCGCACGCTCGAGGCCCTGCAAAACGGGTACGGCCGCCACGTGGTCGCCGAACAGCTGCCGATCGGCACGGCCGAAAGCTTCACAGGGTACGTCGATTTGGCCGACGGCAAAGCGCATCTCTATGACGGAGCCGGCGAAAAAGACGCCGAGGTTCCGACCGACATGGCGGATCGCGCCGCGAAGACGCATCTCCAACTGCTCGAAGCGATCGCCGACTTCGACGATCATTTAATGGAAGAGTTGCTCGAGGGGGTCGAACCGCCGTTGCACGAGATCGAAAAAGATCTCTGCCAGGAGTGCGCGCACGATCAAATCGTGCCCGTGCTCGTTGCAGCCGGTCTTCCCGGCTACGGCGTCTCCGCGTTGGTGCGCGCGATGGAAAAATGGTTTCCGTCGCCGGCCGATGCGCCGGTGCTCGATGCCGAAGGTTGCCCGATCGAACCCAAACCGGATGGTCCCGTGATCGCGCAAGTGATCAAGACGTCGATCCATCCGCAATCCGGCAAGCTCTCGATCGTGCGCGTGGTTTCGGGCACGCTGAAGTCCGACGCCACACTCACCAACATCACCAAGGGCGGCGAAAAAGTGCGCTCGGGCGGACTCTATCGCTTGCAGGGCAAGAAGCAAGAAGCCGTCCCGGAGGCGGGCCCCGGAAGCATCGTGGCGATCGCGCGCATGGAAAGCGTTTCAACCGGCGACACGCTCACAGAGAACAATTTTAAAGTGCTGTTGCCGCGGGTGCCCGCCAACGAGCCCGTGTTCGCGGTTGCAATCCGTCCCAAAGAGCGGATGGACGAAGCGAAGATATCGCAGATGCTCGCGCGCATCGTGGACGAAGATCCATCGCTGCGCTTGGAACGCGCGCCGATCACGAACGAACTCTTACTGCTGGGCAACGGCGAACAGCACGTGTCGATTGCGGTCGAACGGCTCACGCGCAAATTCAAGGTCGAAGTGCTGACCGCGCCTCCGATGATCCCGTACCAAGAGTCGATCACCGCCGGAACCGAAGTGCACGCGCGCTACAAGCACCAAACCGGCGGCCACGGGCAATTCGGTGACGTCTGGCTGCGCTTTCAGCCGCAGGATCGCGGCCACGGCGTCACCTTCGAAGTGAAGATCGTCGGCGGCGTCGTGCCGCGCCAGTTTTTCGGCGCGGTCGAGAAAGGCGTGCGCGAGACGTTGCTGCACGGCAATGTGGGCGGCTACCCGGTGACGGATCTGCACGTCGTGCTCTTCGACGGCGCCTACCACGACGTCGATTCTAGCGAGCAGGCCTTCAAGACCGCGGCCGGCATGGGCGTGCGCGATGCGCTGCCCAAGTGCAATCCGGTCGTGCTCGAACCGATCGTGCACGTGGCGGTCACGGTACCTTCAAATTACACGTCTTCGGTGATGCAGCAGCTGACCGGCAAGCGCGGACAGATTCTGGGAATGAATCCGGCCGACAAATCGGGGTACGATACGGTCGAGGCCTACGTACCTCAAGTGGAGCTCGCGCGCTACATCACCGAATTGCGCACGGCGACGCAAGGGCTCGGGACATATTCATGGCGCCACGAGCGCTTCGATCCCGTTCCCGGCAAATGGACTGCTCCGAAAGCGGCGGTATGAAAATGAACAGATTTTTGGCACTTGCAACAATTGCGGCTCTGCTCGCGGGGTGCACGAAGACGAGCGGCGGTCCGACTGCGATCAACTCGCTCTCGTGCGGAGCGCCCGCCGATCCGCCCGCGGCCGGTGCGACGCGCGGCACGCTTCGTATCTCGATTCAACAGGACATCAAGAACCTCAATCCGCTGCTGAGTTCGAACACGACCGACGGCATGATCATGTTCTTGGCGTTTCTGCCGCTTTTGCACGCCAACCCCAAGGGCGAACCGGTACCGTCGCTCGCCGCGGAAGTTCCCACACTCGAAAACGGCGGCATCAGCAAAGATGGCCTGACGATCACGTATCATCTGCGCAAGAACGTGAAGTGGACCGACGGCGTGCCGGTCACGAGCAAAGACGTCAAGTGGTCGTGGCAAGCGATCATGAACAACAACAACAACATCATCTCGCGCCACGGCTACGATTACGTCAAGAGCGTGGACACGCCCGACGACTACACCGTCGTCGTGCACCTCATGCGAAAATTTGCACCGATCATCAACACGTTCTTTGCCGACAGCGACCAGCCGTATCCGGTCGTGCCGGCGCACGTGCTCGCGAAGTATCCGAATATCAATCAGATCGCATTTAACTCGGCGCCGACCGTCAGCGACGGACCGTTCAAGTTTCAACAGTGGGCGCATGGCGACCACATCACCTACGTCGCCAACGACAACTTCGTCATGGGGAAACCTGGGCTAGCAAAGATCGTCATAAAAGTCGTGCCCGACGAAAA
>PLLF01000042.1:0-34540 GCA_003140855.1 Vulcanimicrobiota bacterium | reverse complement strand
TGCGATCGACAAGCAGCGCATCGTCAACACGCTGACATTCGGGCAAACGCGGATTGCGGTCGAAGACCAGCCATTTTGGATGTGGTCGTACTATCCAAACGTGACGCAGTATCCGCCCAACATTCAGGCGGGCCGCCGCGAGCTGCTGGCCGCAGGTTACAAACCGCGCGCCGACGGCGTCATGATGAAAAATGGGCAGCCGTTAACGCTGACGATGGTCAGCAACAACAGCAACGTCACCCGCCGTAAGAACAGCATCGAGCTCCAGCAGATGTTGCGCCAAATGGGCATCATCGCGGACATCAAGTACTATCCGGGCGACGTGCTCTTCGCGCCGGTCGGCGAAGGCGGCATTCTGCAGGGCGGCAAGTTCGACCTGAGCCTGGCAGGCTGGTACGCCGGTATCGATCCGGACGACGCCTCACAATATATGTGCGCGAACGTCGCGCCGAAGGGCTACAACTACTCGCGCTACTGCAACAACGACATGGAGGCCGCGCAAAAAATCGCGCTGAACAACTACGATCGCCCGACGCGCAAGAAGGCGTACGCACTGATCCAAACCTATCTGGCGCGCGATCTTCCGGAGATCTTCCTCTACGATCAGCGCGCGATGCATCCGATCAGCATAAAATTCAAAGGCTTCGCACCCAATCCGGTGACCGAGTCCTGGAATGCTTGGCAGTGGAGTATTTAGGCTCCAACGAATCGCTAGGACGGTTACCCGAACTTAACTGGCTGCGCAAGATCATCGTCGAGCGCGCGCTGACGCGCGGCGATTATATGCTCGCAGGCGGAACGCGCAGCGATTATTATATTGATAAATTCCGCCTGTTCTCCGATCCGCACGTGTTGCGCCGGATCGCCCGGCTCTTCGTGCCGGTGATTTCGGAAGTCAATCCGGATTTGATTGGCGGCACCGAACTCGGCGGAGTCGTTATCGCCACCGCCGTGTCGCAGCTCGCCAATCTGCCGATGATCGCCGTTCGTAAGAAACCCAAAGGCTACGGCGCCTTCGCCGGCGAGTACGTCGAGGGTGCATGGGAAGCGGGACAACGCGTGCTTTTGCTCGAGGACGTTGTCACGACCGCGCGCGAGCTGCTCGCGGCCAAGGACCGCCTCGAAGAACTCAAACTTCGCGTAACGTGCTGCGCCGTCGTCAGCCGCGGCCTCGCGCCGGTGCGCTCGCTGCTGCAGTTCTCACTTCCCCGGGGCGATGCGAGGACGGAAAACTAGCCAGCCCCAGCGTCATGGTGAGCTTGTCGAACCACCCCGAACAGCGCGCCGCAGGCGCGCGAGACGAGGGGACCGCCTAGGCTAGCGAGTTGTAGACATCCTCGGCGTGGCCGGATACGCTGACCTTCGGCCAAACTTTACGGACGGTGCCGTCAGGATCGATCAGAAACGTCGTGCGCGCGTCTACTCCAAAAGCGTTGTACATCTTGCCGTCCGTGTCCGCGATGAGCGGAAACGGTAGGGAGTATTTGGCTTTGAACTTTTGGTGGCTCGCTACGGAGTCTTTGCTGACTCCGACGATCTCCGCGCCCTTCGCTTTAAACCGGTCGATGGAGTCGCGAAACTGCGACCCTTCGCTCGTTCAACCGGGTGTGTCGTCTTTGGGATAAAACCATAAGACCAGGGGTTTGCCCAGCAGCTCGCGGGTGTTGAGTTTTCTACCCGCGTCGTCGACGACGTCGAGCTCCGGCATTTTCGCGCCTTCAGTAAGCATATGACTCCGGTTACGCCGCACCGCGGGATAGTTCCGCCCGGGCGATCAGCCGCGTGTAGCTCGGCCGGTCGACGATGAAGAGAATGCTGATGAGAAAAATGAGCATGAAGACGATTGCGCTGCCGAACGCCGCCGGGAAGCCAAAGCGGGTCGCGATCGCTGTAAGTATGAGCGAGTTGAGCGCGCCCATGATATTCAGTGCGCCGTTGTACACGCCGTAGACGAAGCCGGTCGAGGCTTGGTTTGGCGAGATGTCGATAATGTTCACCGCCCAAGCGCCGACGGTCAGATTCATCATCAGTTGCGCGAGTCCGATCAGCACGGCCGTCAGTCCGCCGAGTCCCGCTCGCGCGCTGAAGATCGAAAGCACCATACAGAGCATCGTACAAACCATCGGCGCCGCGGTACCGATTCGGCGTGCGGTGAGCCGGTCGAAGCGCGCGACAAGCCGATCGTTGAACGGACCGGAAAGAATGAACCCGGCAAAACCAAGCAGCGCACCGAGACTCGCCCATGCCGAACTCTTGAGAATGCTCATGTGAAATGTGTAAAACATGTAGCTCGGCACCCAGTATAAGAACGTAAAGAGGATGTAGCCGAACGTGATGTAGATGAGCAGCATCCCAAAGCCGGTGCGGCTGAAAAGCACGTTTCTGACGCCGGGCCAGTCAGCTTTCTCATCATGCGGCGCGCGGTTACCGATGCGAGCGATTTCTGCGGCGTTGACCCGCGGATCCAGCGCCGGGCGATCGCGCACCACAAAAATCCAGAACGGCAGAATCACCAAACCGGCTAGGCCGAACGAAATGAACGTCCATTGCCAGCCGAATCTGACGAGAATCAAGCCGGCCAGCAACGTGCCGATCGCCGGACCCAGATATTGGCCGGAGCCTGCCCACGTATAGAGCGTCGAGCGTTCGGCCGGTGCCGCCCACGAATTCGCGCACTTGGCGTTGATCGGCCAGATCGGCGCTTCGCCCGCGCCCATTAACGCGCGTATCCCAAACCACCCGGCCAGCGTGCCGGCGAAGGGCGTGGCGATGGTAAAGGCCGACCACCAGCCCAGTAGCAGCGGCAGCGACCAGCGCAAACCAAGGCGGTCCACCAACCAGCCGCCCGGGAAATTGAAGATAGCATAAGCGATTCCCCACGCAAATGCGATCGCGCCGATCTGCTGCAAACTGAAGCCAAATTGATGCCTGATCGCGGGAATCGAGACCGCGAAGTTCACCCGGTCCATATAATTGACGAAGATACTCAGGAACATGAGCAGGAAAACGAGATATCTCCGCTTGGTCATGGACTCTGAAACTATCGAGAAAGAGCGCGCAAACTCCTCGCCGAAACGCTGACCGAATGAGGGGATCCTAAATGCGCCGTTTGCTCACCGTACTTGCTTTAATCTTGTCGTCGGTCTGCGCGTGGTCGCCGCGTTTGCAGGCCGCATCTCTGCCCAAATTCGACCATGTCGTCGTGATTATGCTCGAGAATCATAGCGACGCGAGCATCCTCGGCGATCCGGCCGCTCCGACCATCACGAAATACGCCAAACAGTACGCCTATGCAGCAAATTTCTACGGCGTGACGCATCCGAGTTTACCGAACTACATAGCCATAACGTCGGGTTCTAACTGGTACAGTAACTCGGACGATCCAACGCAGCGTTTCAACCATTGGAATGTAGTCGATGAACTCGAAGCTCACCACATCTCGTGGAAGGCCTACATGCAAAGCCTACCGTCAGCGGGCTTCGCAGACAACTTCTATCCGCCCAATGAAAACACAGCACTGTACGTCATCCGTCACGATCCGTTCATGCTCTACGACGATGTACGGAACAATCCAAAGCGGCGCGCGAAAGTCGTGCCGCTGGATGGGTTGACCAACGACGCGAAACGCGGCACGCTTGCGCAGTTCATTTGGATATCGCCAGACATCTGCAAAGACATGCACGGCACGCCGGAGGAGCCGTGTCCCTACGCAAAAGATGCCGATCTTCGCCGCAGCGGCGACGACTTTGTCAAGCAGTGGGTTCCTGTGCTGCTGCACGCTAAGGGCTGGACCAAGCGTTCGGTGATTTTCATTTTGACGGACGAAACGACATACAACGGCGATAAAGCCACCGGCGGATGGCTCAACGCCGACGGATGCTGCGATTCACCGATGCTGCCGCCCGGAACAAATCTGCTGCCGAAAGGGGGCCTTTACGGCGGCGGTAAGATCCCATTCATCGCAATAGGCGGCGGCGTCAAGCGCGGCTACACCTCACAGGTTGTGTACAATCACTACTCGGTTTTGCGGACAATCGAAGATTCGTGGGGACTAACGCGCTTGGGCTTGACGTCGGATGTGGAAAACGTCCGCACCTTAGCGGATCTGTTCGCTACTCCGCTTTAAACTGCGAAAGCGGTACGATATAGAGGAGCTGGTCCTCGGGCTCCATCTCGGCAAAATCGCGAATCGGACGGAGCTTCCCGGCTCGCCATGCGTACAGCGGAACGGTGCCTTCAGCGCGCGGAAGCCGGTCCGACGCGCTGCGCACGCCGACGTTGAAGCTCTCGTCCGCAAAAGCCACGCGGCCGCGCGTGCCCGGAAAACGCGCCAGCCCGGCGATCATCGGCGCGGTTAATTCGCTTGCCGAGAATGATTTGGCGATATTAAAATTGCGTTCGATGAGCCGCGAAAAATCGGGATCGTTAATCCGTACGACGACCGGAATTTGCGGATTTTGCACGAGCGCGCCGAGCGAAGCCTCGAGATTCGTCGTATCGCTGTCTGTGACGGCCACGAAGCTGAGTGCCGAGCGGAGATCGCAAAACTCCAGCGTGTCGTCGCTCGTCGCGTCACCGGTAAGCAGATCGATGCGCCGAGTGCGAGCCAATTCGAGCACGAGCGTACTCGGGCTTTGCTCGAGCACGACTACACGCTGCTGCATATCGAGCAAGAAGTCGATCACGCGCGTTCCGGTATTGCCTGCGCCGCACACGACGACGTGATCCTCTGCACGAACGCGGCGCAATCCTTGGAGCGCAGTTTCTTGCGCGCGGCTGAACGCCGAGGCGATCGATGCGATGAAGATGCCCGCGATCGTGACGCCGCCGACCATGATCGCCATCGCAACGAACAGCGAAAGCACTCCGCCATGCCGGTTGTACGGCGTGATGTCGCCATAGCCGACGGTAAACATCGTCGAGGCCGTAAAGTACATCGCTTCAACGAACGACAGGTGCAGCTGAAAAGTAAAATACAGCGAGCCCGCGAGAAAAAGCAGCAGCGCGAACGCGAACGTGTAGATGAGGAACGGCTCGTAACGCGCGGCCGCGCGCAACATGTCGGCCAGCCATTCGCGCCGCCTGCGCAGTTGCGGACGCGTACGGCGGTGCCGCCGCCACGCGTGTTGCAGCGTTTCCATCGGCCCGAACGCTACCACCCGATCGTCCCGAGTGATCCGCGCGGCCCGCTCCGGTGCAACGGCTTCATTGACAGTGACCACTCGTACACCGAGTCTGCGCTCGGCTTCGCCGACCGTTGTGTCGCGCAAACCGAAATCGCGCGCAGCGCGTTCCGAAAATCCGACCAGCGGCCCGTCCACATCGGGAAATTGCAAAGCGTATACGCAGGCCGGATCGACGGAGGCTCCCGCATAGGTCGCGGCCGCGTGCGCGGCCGGCGATATCGCCGAGCAGTCCGCCAGGTTTTGCTCGATCTTGTGCCCGAGCGCGCGATTGAACTGGCGCAGCACGATCCGGATCTTCGGGTTGAGTTCGCGAGCCTTCAGCGCGATCTGCAGATTCAGCCGGTCGTCGCTCGAGACCGGAATGATGCAGACGGCTTCTGCTATTCCCGCGGCGCGCAGCGCCTCGTCATCCGCCGGCCAAAGCTGAACCACGTCGTGCCCGCGCGTTGCGCGCAGTTCGTCGCAGACGCGCAGCGCAAGGTCATCACCGCCAACGACAATAATCAGAGGCAGTTCACGCATGAACGAATCTTCGGCAGACGATGGGAAGCTCCGCCGCGCACATCCGCTCGCGATATCGCTGATCGCGCGGCTACGCGCCGTTCCGCATGCCCAGATTTTAGAAATCGGTTCGGGCAGCGGTCGAAACACCGAAGCGCTGGAAGCTGCCGGCTTTGAAGTTCATTCAATTGCCGACGGCGCGCAAATATCTGCTCGCGACGAACACTATGACGGCGCGCTCAGCACGCACGCGCTGTTTCACGGCACGCCCGCCACCGTCGCAGCTGACCTCGATGCGGTCGCGCGCGCGCTGAAACGCGCCGCACCGCTGCACGCCACCTTCGCTTCAACGCGGGACGCGCGGTTCGGAAAAGGCGTACGTATATCTAAGCACGTGTATGCTACGGAAACAGGCGACGAGGCAAACGTCCCGCATGTGTATTTTACGGATGAAGAATTGCGTTCGCTCTTAGCCGCGCGATTCAGTGTCGAGTCGCTTCAAGAAACTGCCGCCGATGAAATCATCGGCCGGTGGGCGCACAGCCAACCGCTGCACGGCGTGATTCACTGGTTCGTCCGGGCTATTCGTAGTTCTTGATCTTGCTCCAAATCGTCCCAAGCGGGCGCGTAATGCCGCGGCAAACCATAATGGGCATGTCATCTTCGTACGACATCACATAGGGAGCTAAGAATACCGCTGCGCGCTTTGCGGAACGGAAAAGATGCAGGCTCTTTCCGCAATCGCCGCGGATGTCGATCAACACGTTGCCGTTGCCGCGCGGCCCCCAAAGGTAAAACTGGTTGTGCCCGCTGATCACCGGCACGTTCGAGAAAAATGCAACCGCGCTGGCCTCGCCATAATTTTGGCCGACCGCCACCGCCTGCGCGCGATCGGACGGCGACAAGCTATCATAGACGAGTTGCACGGTTGCGGCCAGCTCCGGCCAGCCGTGCATGTCGGCAAAGTCTTGCGTCATCCAATTCTGTTTCGCGTGCTCGGTAACCGTCACGCTCAGCCCGAGCTTGTGACCGATAGCTTTATTGTAAGCAATAAATGTGCTCTCGGGCAGAATCGGCTCGACGTAGGGCAGCAATACGAGACTGCCCGCCACCGCTATCGCAACAGCAGCCGGACGCAGATACCGCGCTCGCGCCGTCCAGGCTTCGATCGCGGCGCCACCGGCAGCGAAAAGTATGGGGTATACGTCGGCGGGGTAATAATGCTTCGCGTGCGAGAGAATCATAGCTGCGATCAGCAAAACAAAGCCGTATCCAATGAATCGCAACGGCGGCCTTAGCAACGTCCAGATCAAGCCGCCAACCCAGACGAACGAGAGCAGCGGTCCGACGATCAGAAACTCCGCGAACAAAAACTGCGCCGGCGAAAGAATGACGTTCTTTCCACTCTGACCCGCACGAAGCACTTCGAGCATAGGGAACCCGTTGACGGCTTGCCAGATGCCGCTCGGCAGCGCGATAAGGATTGCCAATGCAGCGCCTGCCACGAACCATTTTGAAAATAGGATCCGACGCTCGGGCGCGATGAGCAGAGCGAGCAAGAACGCCGCGGCAAAGTAGATCACGCTGTACTTGCTCTCCGCGCTGATTCCGATGGCCACACCCACACCAAGCCACAGGCGCAGATCGCCGCCTTTGACCATGCGCACCAAATACAGGACAGCCAGCGGCCAGAGCCACAGCCCCACCATGTCGGGCCCAACTTTCTCGCCGAACGCCGTTAAGACCGGAGAAAGTGCGCCGGCGATCGCGGCCAGCGTCATCGCGAATCTGCCGCCGCCAAACTCCAGAACGAGCAAACAGATCGTGTACACGGACGCGCCCGCAAACGCGGCGGGAATCGCCCGCAAGAGAAAAAGCGAATGCCCGAAAAGCTGTGACCCCGCAGCTAGCAATGGCACGACGGGCGGCTGATCGACGTATCCCCACTGCGGATGAAAACCGCAGATGATGAAGTAGAGTTCGTCGCGGAAGAATCCGTAGTGCGGATTGGCCGCCAAATGAAAAACGAACGTCAGCAGTCCCGCTGCGATCGGCATCGTCATCTTCCACTTCGTGAGAGCGGGGAAATTCACGACGCGCTCACCGCGCTAAAACGCCGGCGGTATTCGCTCGGCCCCACCCCGAAGCGCCGCTCAAAGGCGCGCCGAAATGTGTCGTCGCTACGGTAGCCGGTATCGCCAGCGACGTTTTCTATCGAGCCGTCCGCGTTCGCAAGCAGCCAGCGTGCTTCGTCCAGGCGAAGTTCTTCCACAAAATCGGCGGGCGTGAGGCCGAAAACTGCTTTGAATTTACGGTTGAAGTGCCGCGGGCTCAGGTTGGCGCGCTCGGCCAGCGCCTCAACCGTGAGCTCTTCGTCGAGATGACCCCGAATCCACGACGCGATGTCACCGAACCGCTTCTTCGCCCGGGTCTGCAGGAGCAGCGGCTGCGAGTACTGCAGCTGCCCACCGGAACGTTTGAGATACACTATCAATTCACGCGCCACTTCCAGCGCAAGCTCGTTGCCAAAATCTTCTTCAACAAGGGCGAGACACAGATCGATTCCTGCGGTAACCCCAGCCGATGTGTAGTACTTGCCATCCTTCACGAAAATTGCATCGGCGTTGACTCGTATTTTCTTCCAATGCTCTTGGACATCGCTTGCAAAACGCCAATGCGTAGCGGCGGCCCGGCCGGCCAGCAAGCCCGATTCCGCAAGCGCATAAATTCCGGTGCAGACAGAAGCGACGCGGCGTGCCCGGTTCGCGTGCTCGCGCAACCACCCGGCCACCGCCGCGCGCACTTTCGGCTGCTCCCGCAGCGCGCGGCCTCCCGGAATGATTATCGTGTCGAGCAACCCACGTTGCGACAGCGTCGTGTCCGTGTAAAGCGACACTCCGGACTCCGTCGCGATCGGACCCTTCCGTGCAGCGAGCAGAACTATCTCGTACGGCGCAGTCTTTCGCTCGATCCGGTTATTGGCAGTTGCAAATACGTCTGCCGGGCCCGCTACGTCCAGAGACTGCAATCCATCGTATCCCATGATGCCGATACGGCGTGTCTTCATAGGGCGAGTCTATGCCAAAACGGCCATGTCCGCAATGGCTGTTTTCCGACGATTTAGGACGTTTACGAGCGGTCTTCTACGGCGATGAGGTCACGCATCGGGCTCGATGCGTTCGCGTACAGACGCTTCTCCATCCGTCCGGCCAGAAACGCCAGCCGTCCGGCTTCGATCGCGAGCCTCATCGCTTCGGCCATGATCACCGGCTCTTTGGCGGCGGCGATGCCGGTGTTCATGAGCACCGCGTCCACGCCAAGTTCCATGGCAATCGCCGCATCGCTCGCCGTTCCCACGCCGGCATCCACGATCACCGGAATGTTTGCGCGCTCCTTGATGATGCGGATCGAATAAGGATTGCACACGCCCAAGCCGCTGCCGATCGGCGCGGCCAAAGGCATCACCGCGGCGCAGCCTAATTCTTCCAACTGCTTGCACGCCACCGGATCGTCTACGACATACGGCAGCACCGTGAAGCCATCACGCACGAGTTCGGCCGCCGCGGCTAGCGTTTCACGCGTGTCGGGATAGAGCGTCTGCGAATCGCCGATCACTTCAAGTTTGATGAGATCCGTCTCAACCAATTCGCGCGCGAGCTGCGCCGTCAGCACGGCTTCCTTCGCGCTGTAGCAGCCGGCCGTGTTCGGCAAAATTTGATAGCGGCTGCGATCGATGTAGTCGAGCAGCGTCTTGCCGCTCTTGTCGTCGAGATTAATCCGCCTGATAGCCACAGTAACCATTTGCGCACCGCTCGCGGCGTGCGCGGCTTGCATCACATCGAGCGACGGATATTTCGCCGTGCCGACAATCAGCCGCGACGCGAATTCGCGCTTGCCGATGCGCAGAATGTCTTCCATGCTACCCTCCGGCCACCGCGCGAATGATCTCGATGCGGTCGCCCTCTTGCACCATTTCTTGCGCAAATGCGGCGCGCCGTACGACGCGATCATTCTTGGCAACCGCGATACCGCGCTCCGGCGCCGCGATGTGCGCCAGCAAGCCCTGCATCGTCAGGCCTTCCGGAACGTCGCGAATCTCGCCGTTAATCGTCGCCTTCATCACTCAAGCGTTTACATGTTGGTGTAGACTGGGCCCTCCCCGCCTTGCGGGGGAACCCAAGTGATGATTTGGTAGGGGTCCATGATGTCGCAGGTCTTGCAGTGGACGCAGTTGGTGAAATTGATCTGCAAGCGCCCCTCGACCTGACCGTTGGTTTTCTCAAAAAACGGCTCGTACACTTGCGCCGGACAGAAATACTGACACGGATTGCCGTATTCGACGGTGCACCGGTCGCGGCAGATGTTCGTATCGGCGACCTTTAAATGGCACGGCTGGTTTTCTTCGTGCGTGACCCCGCTATTATAGACGTCGGTCAGTTTTCCAAACGTGAGCACGTTGTCGATCTTTGCGCGCGGGGTTTCTTTGGGCTTATAGCCCATCTTTTCCATACGCGCATAACCGGCGACGCCGTGCAATTTATTCTTGAAGCCGAAGCCGCGGCCGCCGGTTAGCATACCGAGGCTCACGTTGAGCATGCCTGCAATCAACCCGCCTTCAAAACCTTGATGGAAATTGCGTGCCGCAAAAAGCTCGCGATAAGCCCACGAGTTTTTGAATCTGCTTTCCATCGCCGAGAGACGCGCGGAGCCGGTGTCGCCGGCTTGAATCGCTTCAAATGCGGTTTCGGCTGCGAGCATCCCGGACTTCATCGCCAGATGAATGCCCTTCAAGCGCATGCCGTTTAGAAAGCCGGCCGAGTCACCGATGATGAGCAGGCCGTCACTATACATCCGCGGCATCGCGAAAAATCCGCCTTCGGGAATCGCCTTGGCTCCATAGCGAACCAGCGTTGCGTTTTGAAGCAGTGCGCGAATAGCTGGATGCTGTTTGAATCGCTGCAGTTCATTGTGCGAATCGGTGGTCGGATTGCGGTAGTCGAGGCCCGTGACGAATCCGACGTCGAGAATGTCCTCCCGCATTCCGTACACGAAGCCGCCGCCGAATGTTTCGGCCGGCAACGGATAGCCCATCGTGTGAACCACGCTACCGGGCTGCACGCGCCCCGGCGGACACTGCCACAACTCTTTTACGCCGGCCGCGTACACTTGCGGCTCGCGTCCCGCATCGAGATGCAAACGCGGCATCGCCTGCTTGACGAGCGATCCGCGCGGCCCTTCGCCCAGCACCACGATTTTTGCGAGAATATCCGCGCCCGGCTCGTAATTCGGTTTAGGATTGCCGTCTTTGTCGAGGCCCTTGTCCCCGGTGCGCACGCCGATCACGCGCTCGCCGTCCCATAAAAGTTCTTGACCGGGAAACGCCGGAAAAACTTGCGCGCCCGCGGCTTCGGCTTTCTCGCCCAACCATTTCACGATCTTCTGCAGCGACGCTACATATTTTCCGCGGTTGTTGAGCATCGGCGGATTGACCGGCGCTTTGATTTTTGCGCCCTCGGTCAGAAACCACAGCTGGTCGCTGGTGACCTCGGACTCGACCGGCGCTTCGGCGCGCCAATCCGGCAAGAGCTCGTCGAGCGCCTTCGGATCCATGACCGCGCCGGAGATCCCGTGGCTGCCGATTTCGCCGCTCTTATCGATCACCAGGACCTCGAGCTCGCGCCCGGCTGCCTTCGCCAATTGCATCAAGCGAATCGCGCCCGCCAAACTAGCCGGGCCAGCGCCCACGAACAGGACGTCTACTTCGAGCGATTCACGTTCCGGCATAGAGACAGCAGTTTCGCGGGCGGACGCGTGCATACCTTAGCCGAACGTGCGCCGACGGAGAGCATCTCATGAACATTCAAATTGGCGTTATGGGCTCGGCGGGCGGCGATATTTCCGAGGCCGAGCTGACGCTGGCGGCACGAATGGGCCGGCGCATCGCCGAACGCAAGTGCACGATCGTTACGGGCGCCTGCCCCGGCTTGCCGCATGCGGCCGTTCTCGGCGCGCACGAGGCAAACGGTATTAGTCTCGGCGTTTCGCCCGCGCTTTCGCCCGAAGAGCACGTCAACGTGTATGGGTCGCCGCTGCAGCCATATACGACGATGGTATTTACCGGATCGGGTTTGATGGGGCGCGAGACGCATAACATTCACAGCTCGGATTTCGTGCTTTTTGTCGGCGGTCGCAGCGGAACGCTCGGTGAGTTTTGCATCGCTTACGATGAGGGCAAACTGATCGGCATTCTGCTCAACTCGGGCGGCATCTCGAACGAATTCTTGAAGATCGCGGATTTGGTACGCAAAGATACCGGCTCGATCATGATCTCCGACGATAGTCCCGAGACGCTCGTCGATCGCTGCCTGGATAGATATCGCAGCGAACCGATTCCAAGTTCGCAGGCCTTCGATCGCGCCACGAAATCGGTCATGCCTCCGCCGCGTCCGCGCTTGCGCATCGTGGAATCTGGTGGCTGAACTCACGTTCGTCGGCGCAGCCGGAACCGTCACCGGCAGCAAACATCTGCTCATCAGCAACGGACGGAAGATCTTTATCGACTGCGGACTCTTTCAGGGCACGCAGGACATCGTCGCGCTCAACAGCGTCCCGCTTCCGGTGCCGCCGGCCGGACTCGACGCCGTGGTTATCACGCACGGCCACATCGATCACGTCGGCTACCTACCAAAACTCGTGCGCGACGGCTTTAAGGGCCCGATCTATGCGACCACGCCGACACACGCGCTCATGCGCATCGTGCTCGAGGACGCCGCGCACCTTCAGCGCCATTTGAAAAAGCGCGGGTTTCACGAAGAACCGTACGCGCCGCCCCCATTTTACGACGACGCGAACGTACAGCAAACGATACAGCAGACGAAAACTTTCGATTTGGAAAAACCGTTTCAGGTCGCCGGGTTTAACGCGCTATATAAAAACGCCGCCCACATCATCGGCTCGGCGTTCGTCGGTATCGAAGTCGAAGGGAAGCGAATCATTTTCTCCGGCGACATCGGCCGCTACAACCGCACGCTGCTCTACGACCCTACGCCGATGGGCCAGGCCGACGTGCTGGTTTGCGAGTCAACCTATGGCGACCGCGTCCATCCGCCCGACGCGCTGCAAGAACTCGGGCAAACACTGGCCGCTGGCATCGCGCGCGGCGGCGCCATCGTTATTCCGGCGTTCGCGGTCGAGCGTTCGCAAGAGATTTTGCTATCCATCGGGCAGTTGCAGCGGCAACTTCCCGCTCTTGCCAACGTGCCGGTCTTTCTCGACAGCCCGATGGCTGCGCACGTCGACGAGCTCTTCAAAGATTATCCCGCTTGGCACAAACCGGTCGCTTTCGAAACGAACGGCAAGCCATTCGGTTGCAGCAATCTAACCGTTGCGGTTGAAACGGAGCAATCCAAAGCGATTAATGACGTAAAGGGCCCGCACATCATCGTATCGGCCAGCGGCATGGCCGCCGGCGGGCGCGTGTTGCACCATTTACACAACCACGTCTCGGATCCGACGGCGACGATTCTCTTCGTGGGTTTCCAGGGCGCCGGAACGCTCGGTTTTCTCATAACCAACGGCGCGAAATCGGTGAGAATCTATGGCGATGTTCTGCCGGTGCGCGCTGCAACCGGCATTATTTCAGGTTACAGCGCTCATGCCGATCGCAACGAAATTCAGCAATGGCTCGACACGTGCACCAGCAAACCGACGTACTATGCCGTCCACGGCGATCCGGTTGCCGCGCAGTCGTTATGCGATCTCGTTAAGATGAAATACGGTTGGGACGCGCACGTAGCGGCCCGCGGCACGACGGTAACGCTATAGCAGGAGCACCTTCGGCGGAATGAGGGCGAGCAATTCCCCGGTCATCGTCGAGGCGTCGGGCAGTTCGACGCACGCCAAGCCGCCTTTCTTGAGATCTATTCGCGCTTCGCCGACAAGACGGCCGACCGTCCCGCTCATACTCGGCTCGTGGCCGACCAGCATGATGGTCTTCGCATCGGCGTGGTCTTGCAAGATCTCTTCCAAACTTGAAATATCGAAATCCCCTGCGACTCGCTCGTCCTCTTTGATGGTCGTAATCTTGAGCGCGGCTGCCACCATCTCCGCGGTTTCCCTCGCGCGAGCGAGCGGGCTCGTAACGATCGCATCGAGATCCAGATCCAGTTTTCGTAGCGCCTTGGCTTCCCGCGCCATGCGTTTGCGTCCGTCGTCGGTCAGTGGCCGGTCGAAATCGCTGCCCTTCCAATCACCGGGTTCAGCCGCAATGCCATGTCGTAAGAAATAGATCTTCATTTCGATCCTGCCTTTAGTCGTGCGTCCACTCGAGCATCGGTGCCCATTGCGGCTTTGGAAAGCGTTGTTTGCTCTTTATCGTGTCGACGTACTTGCGTTTACCGCTGCGGTTGCCTTTGCCCATGAACAGCCCGCCTACGAGGCGATCTTCCCAAAAATACAGCGCACGGTACCATTTTTTCTCTTTGTCCACCATAAAGACGGTTTCGATGTCTTTCCGATACTCAGGGGAGAGGCCAAACTGCGTGATCGTTTGCCCTTTAAAGAGCAAGCTCGAATACTCCGGGACGTCGTGATATTTCTCGCTGCCGCCCATCATGTTTTGCGCGACGACTTTGCCGTGCGCGCCGGCGTTGTTCCAGGTTCCCATGCGGTAACGCATCTCGAGAATCGGATCGAAGAAATCCGCAATGTCGCCGGCGGCGAAAATGCCCTTGACGTTGGTCTCTAAACCGTCGTCGCACAGAATCCCGTTGGCGCTCGTCTCGACACCGCTGCCGTCGAGCACTTCGATGTTCATGCGCAAGCCCAGGCCGACGCCGTAACACTGCGCTTCGATCTCCGCGCCGTTTTTTGTGCGAATCTTCTTCACGACGCCGTTGTCGCGCACGAATTCGGTAATCTCATCGCCGTAGTGCATGTGCACGCCGTCGGTCTTGGCGGCTTCGTCGATCAGATTGCCCGCCACGTCATCGAGCATGCGTGAGAGCGCGTACGGCCCGCGCATGATCCAGTGCGTCTCGACCTTGCGCGATACAAACGCTTCGGCAAGTTCGTAGGCGATGAACGAGCCGCCGATCGCAACGCCCGCCTTGGCTGTTTCCAGCTCGCGCGAGATCGCCTTGGTGTCGCTCATGTATTGAAAGTTGTAGACGTTGGCGCCATCGTATCCGGGCGCCGGGTGCGGATTCGGCCGCCCACCGGTGGCTACCAGCATCGCATCGTACGGATAGGACTTTCCCGCGGCTTCGATGACCTTCTCGTCGGGCACGACGCGGTCGACGCGTGTCTCCAAGTGCAGCTCGATAGCGTGTTTTTCGTGCCACTCGAGGTCGCGCATGATCACTTTTTGTTCGGTGACTTGTTTGCGCAGCATGGGTGGGAGCGCAATCCGGTTGTAGAGCGTGTACGGTTCGTCGGTAAAGAGCACGATCGAACACGATGGATCGTGTTTGCGCAATTGCTCCGCGGCTGTGGTACCCGCAAAACCGTTTCCGACGATCACGTAACGCCGAGAATCTCCAACCGCACTCACGGAGGCCGCTTTTCGCCGCTAACGAAAACGCTCCCGTAGATGGAAGTTCGGCTGGTGCAATTGCTGGCTTCATTTATTAGCGTAAGCGCGGATTACGCACTTGCGCGGCTGGAGTTCGCCCTGCGCGATCCGGCGGCGCCCGCGCCGCCGATCATCGAGCGTCTGCCCGATGCCTCCGAGGAGTCGCTGCGCAGCCGTTGGCCCGCAATTGAGACGCAATTGGACGCCGCCCTTGCCTACGCGAAACACCTTCCCCCTTCGCACAGTAACGACGATGAGAAAGGCGCCGGCGGCTGGCTGCGGCGTACGGTCCGCGAAATGGACCAATACGCACGTGCCATTCGCTGGGTGCTTACGGTGACAGAACGATGAACGACGAAAACCTGGAAAAAGCCAAACAACGCATGAAAGAAGCGCTCGATCAGACCAAACCACAGCTTGAAGAAGCTGCGAATCAGCTGACCAAGCTCTTCAAAAAAGGGGCCGCCAAAGCCAAGGAGGCGGCTGACGCCGCTTCGCAAGCTATTCGCGACGACATCAACAAACGGCCCTAACGCACTACTGCGTAAAAACTGAGCGCAACACAAAATAGCCCGGGACGTTTTCACAGAACGCCTTGCCGGGCGAATATTTCGCTTTGCGTGCTTCATCTACAACAGCCTGATCGAGCATCGGCGTGCCGATCGGTTCCCACACCCACGCGTCCACAACGCTCGCGTCGCGATCGACCGCAACGACAACTACCGTTACGCCGGTCGGCCGCGCCGTGGGGTCGTCGCGCCCGAGAATTGCCGGATAGTGAAACGGCCCAGCCTTTATGACGCGCACATCGTCGAACGGTTCGCTGCACGTCGCCTGGATCGGCGCGGTAATCGGCAGGGCGGACAACTGAATCGGCGTTTTGGAAAGCGGCGGCATCGGACGCGCGGCATTCTGTTTGTCTTTGGGCGAGAACGGCGTCGGCGAACACGCGACCAAGCCGTAACGATCCCAATTTAAGAAGGTATCACCCTTGGCTGCGGCTTGCGCGACATAGGCATAGAGCAGGGGTGCGGCAACGGGAAGTTTCACGACGATATCTTCGGAGAGATAATCTTCGTGACTGAACGGAAAGCCTTGGTCGCTGTACGATTGCTCGACCAGTTTAAACGCCAGGTTGTCGAACGTGGCGGCGTACCAACCCTTGGCCGTCTGAAGACGGACAACGTCGCTAACGCTGCGTGAACTGATTGCGCCCAAGCGAAAACGCACCGAGTTCGCGTCGACGGCGACCGGCGCGCTGACCAGCGTGGCTGGACAGAACTCGGCCGCAGCTTGCGCGCGCGCCCCTGCCAGCAACGCAAGCGTAACAAAAACTCCAAGTGCGGCTAAGCGACCCACCCTTCCAACTTTCGTTGCGGCCGCAGGATTTGCTCTTGAAGCCGGGCGAGTACGACACCCGATGGCAAGCACCACAGCCCAACGCACGCCCGAGTTTGAGCGCCATGGCTTAACCGACGAGCAGCTCGTCGCGATGCTGCGCGTCATGATTTTGCATCGCACGCTCGAGAACCGCGGCTTCGCGCTCAACCGCCAAGGAAAGATTCCGTTCGCATCGGCGAGCGAAGGACACGAAGCGGTGCAAGCCGGCGCGGCGATGGCGTTCGTGCGCGGCAAGGACATTCTCGCTCCATATTATCGCGATCTCGGGTTGGATCTCGGCATCGGCCTGACGTCGTACGAGGTGATGCTCTCGCTTTTCGCGCGCATCGACGACCACAGCGGCGGCCGGCAGTTTCCGCACCACTACGCTAGCAAGAAGCTGGGACTGTACACGATTAGCTCGGTCATTGCGGCGCAGACTTCGCATGCTGTCGGCGCGGCCTACGCGCTGAAGCTCGGCAAGGAACACGGGCGCGCGGTCTTGACGACCTTCGGTGACGGCGCGACCAGCGAAGGCGAGTGGCACGAATCCGTAAACTTCGCGGCAATCCACAAGTTGCCGATCGTTTTTCTCTGCGAAAACAACGAATGGGCGATCAGCACGCCGCTCTCAGCGCAAATGGGACAGCCGGACGTATACAAGCGCGCGGAAGGCTACGGCATGCCGGGCGTGGTCGTCGACGGTTTCGACCCGATCGCATGCTACGCGGTTACAAAGGAAGCGATGGACCGCGCGCGGCACGGCGGCGGACCAACGCTGGTCGAAGCCAAGTGCTACCGTTTTCTTTCGCACACCACCGACGACGACGACCGCAGCTATCGAACGCGCGAAGAAGTCGCGGAGCGCCGCAAGGACGACCCGGTGCCCAAATTCGAGCGGCTGCTGGTGGAGCAAGGCGTGCTCACGCCAGCGGCGCTCGACGAGCTCAAAGCCTCGATTCTGGCCGAGACCAACGACGCGACCGACCGGGCCGAGGCGGTCCCGTACCCTCGCCCCGAGGACCTGTTCAGCCGGCTCTACGAGGGTCCGTGGGAGCCGTGGCAATAAGGTAGGCTCGATGGCCAGCATCCCCACGCAGGTACGCAAATCGCTCGAACGCCACGGGCTTTCCGACGAGCAACTGAAGACGATTTTCCGCACGATGCTGCTGCAGCGGCAGCTCGACAACCGCGGCTTTCAGCTGAACCGTCAGGGAAAAGTTCCGTTTGCCCTCGGCAGCGAGGGCCACGAAGCGCTGCAAGCCGGCGCGGCGATGGCGTTTGCGCGCGGCAAAGATATTCTCGCGCCGTACTACCGCGATCTGGGGTTATCGATCGGCATCGGCCTGACGCCCTACGAGATCATGCTTTCGATCTTCGCGCGCGCGGCCGATCACAACGGCGGCCGGCAATTTCCAAACCACTATTCTTCCAAACGCGCCGGGCTAATGTCGTTTTCGTCGATCCTCGCGGCGCATATTCCGCACGCGGTCGGCGCAGCGTACGCACTGAAGTATCGTAAGGAATCCGGGCGCGCGGTGTTGGTGACCTTCGGCGACGGCACGACCAGCGAAGGCGAATGGCACGAGTCGATGAATTTCGCGGCCGTGCATAAACTGCCGATCGTGTTCTTGTGCGAAAACAATCTGTGGGCAATCTCAACCCCGCTCTCGCTGCAAATGGGCCAGCCCAATATTTACAAGCGCGCCGAAGGGTACGGCATGCCGGGCGAACAGTTTGACGGCTTCGATCCGCTGGCAACCTACGATGCGGTTTCACGCGGGATGGAGCGCGCGCGCAATGGCGGCGGCCCGACGCTGCTCGAAGGCGTCTGCTATCGCTTTCTGGCGCACTCGACCGACGACAACGACATGACGTACCGCACGCGCGAGGATGTCGCAGAGCGCCGCAAAGATGACCCCGTTCCGCGGTTTGAAAACCTGCTGGTCGAGTCGGGCGTTATGACTAGCGAGCAAGTCGCGGCCATGAAACAAGACGTGCTGCACGAAACCAATGAGGCCACCGACAAAGCCGAAGCGATGCCGTTTCCGACCGCCGACGATCTTTACAAGCATGTTTACGAAGGAGCCTGGGAACCGTGGCAGTAGCGACCTCTTCCTCGCAAGTGCTCAACAACGTCGAGGCCGTGCGCGCGACGCTCTACGAAGCGTTGAAGAACGACGACAAAGTTCTGATTTTAGGCGAAGACGTCGGCAACCGCGGCAACGTCTTTTTGATCACCAAAGATTTCGTCAAAGAGTTTGGGACCGAGCGCATCATCGACACGCCGATCGCCGAGGCGTCGATCGTCGGCATCGCCGTCGGCATGGCAATGGAAGGCTTGCGTCCGATCGCCGAGATTCAATTCGCCGACTTCATCTATCCGTCATTCAATCAAATCGTCGGCGAAGCTGCCAAGACGCGCTATCGCTCCAACGGCGAGTACACGTGTCCGATGGTCATCCGCACGCCCTACGGCGGCGGCGTGCGCGGCGCGCTCTCGCACTCGGTTTCCGTCGAAGCGCTCTTCTATCACGTGCCGGGCTTAAAAATTGTCGTGCCGTCATTTCCGGCCGATGTCAAAGGTTTGCTCAACGCCGCGATCGACGATCCCGATCCGGTGCTCTTTCTCGAGCACAAGAAAACCTATCGTCTGATTAAAGGCGAAGTGCCCGACGGTCACTACGTCATTCCGATCGGCAAAGCCGATGTCAAAAAGGAGGGCTCGCAGCTAACGGTTGTTTCGTACGGCTTGTACGTGCATTGGGCGCTCGAAGCCGCCAACCAGCTCGAGAGCGAAGGCATGTCGGTCGAAGTAATCGACTTGCGCTCGGTTCGCCCGATGGATCGCACGGCGATTCTGCAGAGCGTGCGCAAGACGCGCAAACTGCTGATCATTCACGAGGACAATAAATTCGGCGGCATCGGCGCCGAGATTAGCGCGATGGTTGCCGAGGAAGCGCTCTTCGATCTCGACGCGCCGATTCGGCGGCTCGCCGCGCCCGACGTTCCCGCAATGGGCTATGCGATGCCGCTCGAAGAAGCGTATATGAGTTCGCCCGCCAAAATGGCCGACGCGATGCGCGAGATGGTGAAGTTCTAGTGGCCACGACTATCACGATGCCGCAACTCGGCGAAACGGTTACCGAAGGCACCGTCGAGCGCTGGCTAAAAAAAGCCGGCGACCCGGTCGAAAAATACGAAGCGTTCCTCGAGGTTTCGACCGACAAGGTCAACTCCGAGGTTCCCTCGCCCGTCACCGGCAAAATTCGCGAACTGCTCGTGCAAGAAGGCACGACCGTTGCGACGGGCACGCCGATTGCGATTATCGACGAGGTTGGAGCCGCCAAGGCGTCGGCACAGGCAAAAACTTCGGAAACGCCCGCCGAGAAATCAGGCGAGCCTCCCAAGTCGCGCGACGCGATGGCGGAAAGCGCCAACATGGAACCGGTTCCCGGCTTCAATATTCCGCAGCTCGACGTAAAATCGGCAGCCGCGTCCAGTGGCACGCCCACGATGTTTCCACCGAAAAGCAACGGCCAGCGCGAAGAAGCCGCGCTGCGCGGCGTCTCGCCGGCCGTCCGTCGTTTAGCGCGAGAACATCATATCGACGTTCGCGGCGTTCGAGGGTCCGGCGCGAGCGGACGCGTGACCGCTGACGACGTGCTCGCCGCCGCTAAGCTCACGCCGAGTGGCGCCGCGACCGCCGCGCCGACCGAGGCACCGCGCGCGCCGTCCAAACCCGGGCCGGGCAACACGAGCACGTATGCCGATCCGATCCCCGGCACGACCATTCACCTCAGCAGCATGCGCCGCATTATTGCGGAGCGCATGATCGAATCGCGCAAGACTGCCCCGCACGCCTGGTCGATGGTCGAAGTTGACGTCACCAACGTCTGGGAATGGCGCAAACGCGAGAAAGATCGCTTCGAACGCGACACGGGCGTAAAGCTCACACTTCTTCCGTTCTTCATTCGCGCGGTCGTCGAATCGCTGGCTGCGTTTCCACTGATGAACTCGAAGTTCCTAACTGAAGGCCCGTCGATTTACGTCGAAAAGGATGTGAACATCGGCATTGCGATCGGACTGCCGGCGAATCTTGTCGTACCCGTCATCAAACATGCCGACAAACTTTCGATCAAGGGAATCGCGCTTGCAGCCGGCGACCTGATCGAGCGTGCGCGCAAAAATAAACTTACAACCGACGATCTGAAAAAGGGTACATTCACCGTCAACAACACGGGTGCGAACGGGTCGTTCGCTTCAGCACCGATCATCAATGCGGGCCAAGCGGGCATCGTCACGATGGAAACCGTTGTCAGACGGCCGATGGTGCAAGACGACGATTCGATCGCGATCCGCTATATGATGAACTCATGTTTATCGTTGGATCATCGCGTCGTCGACGGTTATGTCGCGAGCGGCTTCCTGGCGGATCTCAAGAAACGGCTTGAATCAATGGGTCCCCGCGGCGCCCTGTAGGGCCCTCATGGAAATCGCGGCGCCTCCCTTCACCATCACGGGCATCGATCACATCCTATTGCACGTCAATGGAATGTCCGAGTCGCTCGCATTCTATGAAAGTGTGCTCGGTTGCACGGTGGAGGAACGCATACCGAAGTACGGCATGGCTGAATTGCGCGCCGGAACTTCCCATCTCGACTTGGTCGACATCGCCTCGCCAGAAGGCGCTTGGGCCAAAGCGCCCGTCACCGGCGGCCGCAACATCGATCATTTTGCGTTAGCGCTCGGATCAAACGATGCAAATGCGCTTCGACACCATCTTGCGGCTCACCGCGTCGCGATTGTCGAGGAGCGCGAAGAGGAAGGCGCGGAAGGGAAATCGCTCTCGCTTTACGTTCGCGACCCGTCCGGCAATACGATCGAGCTAATTTCGAAGCCTAGGTTTTGCCGGCTCAAGCGGCCCTCGACTCCGCTCGGGCGCCCTTCGACTTCGCGTTTCGCTGAAGGCGAAACGCTTCGCTCAGGATGACACCAAGTAGAAAGCCCTTCGGCACCGTGGAGAGGCCCGCGCCAATAACGAGGCAAAGTCCAGCCTTCCTCCTATCATGCAAATTCGTAAAAGCTTCCGCTTCGAGGCCGCACACACACTGCCGTTCCATCAGGGTAAGTGCGCGCGTCCGCACGGGCATTCGTATCGCCTCGAAGTTGCCGTAAGAGGCCCGCTGCAGACCGAAGGCGCAGCGCGCGGAATGATCGAGGATTTCGACGTGCTGAAAGCGATCGTCGATCGGCACGTCATCGATGCGCTCGACCATACCTCACTCAACGATACGATAGAGAATCCCACGTGCGAACTCATCGTTACGTGGATTTGGCATCGCTTGCATCCGGTGCTGCCCGCGCTCGACGAACTCGTTCTGTGGGAAACGGATACGGCGCGCGCGATCTTACGCAAGAGCGACTTCTCATAATGTTGCAGCTGGCAGAGATCTTCTACAGCATACAAGGCGAAGGCGAGCACACCGGTAAGCCGGCAGTTTTCGTACGCCTGGCCGGATGCAATCTCTCGTGTGATTTTTGCGACACCGATTATTCTTTAAAGTTTTTCTCGACCATCGACGAGGTCGTCGCCAAAGTGCGCGAGCTCGGCAAGGATTGCCCGATGGTCGTGCTGACCGGCGGCGAACCGCTCGCGCAGGGTGAAGCGCTCGAACTGATCGAAGCGCTACGACGCGACCGAAGGCGCGTGCACATCGAATCCAATGGAACGATCGCCACCGAACTCCCCGACGACGTATGGCTTACCGTCTCGCCAAAAGAACGCGTTGACACGCGCATGGCGAAGCGCGCCAACGAAGTGAAGTTGATCGTCGACGAGCGCGTGCCCGAAAACTGGCTCGAACTCTTCGCGGACAAAAAAACCGTGCTGCTGCAGCCCGAGGGCAACAAACCCAAGAACGTGGCGCTGGCGCTCGAATACGCGAAAGCGCACCCCGGCCGCTTCCGGCTCTCCCTGCAAACGCACAAATTTATCGGTGTTCCGTGATTCTCGTTACGTGCGCGGTCAACAAAGAATTGGCGTTCTTTGAATCGCAGCCGCACGTCGAAATGCTCGTGACCGGAGTCGGACCCGTCGAAGCGGCCGCTTCAGTCTCGCGCGCGCTGGCGCAAAGCCGCCCGGAGCTGGTGATTAACGCGGGCCTGGCCGGCGCGTTCAAGGATTGCGCAGATATCGGCGAAGGCGTCGTGGTTTCCGACGATTCGCTCGCGCTGTGCTTGGAAACCGGCGCGCAGATCGAACTGCCGGATAACGCCAGCGTGGTCGATCGCGCGAGTTCCGATCTCGCGCTGGTCGATCGACTCGTTGAACTGGGATTTCGCAGCGTGCGCGGCGTGACCGTCACTCAAGTGACCGCGCTCGACGGAACGGCGGCTCGGCTTGCTTCGCAAGGCGTGGGCGTCGAAACGATGGAGGGGTTCGCCGTGCTGCGCGCCGCCGAAATCGCGGGCGTGCCGGCCATCGAAGTCCGGGGTATATCCAACTTAGCCGGCGACCGCGGCCGCAGCGGCTGGGATTTTGAGGCCGGCGCGCGCGGGCTGGAGCACATTTTGAACGCGCTGCTCTCACTGCTTGGAACGAAAGATGGATAACAAAACACTTACACTCGCGTACTCGCCCTGCCCAAATGACACGTACATCTTTGCAGCGCTGGCCAACGGCCTGCTCAAGGACGCGCCGTCGATTAACGTGCAGCTCGAAGACATCGAAAATCTCAACAACTCTGCGTTAAAGGGTAACTACGAACTGACGAAAGTCAGTTATGCCGTTGTGCCTGACTTGCTGGAAAACTACAGCGTCTTGCGCGCGGGCGGCGCGCTCGGACACGCCTGCGGTCCGCTGGTCGTGGCGAAACCCGGCGCCGGCAAGACGTTAAAAGATTTCGAAGACAAGGTGATCGCCATTCCGGGCGAGCGCACCACGGCGTTTATGCTGTTGAGCCTGGCAATGGGCACGGGCAAGCGGCCCCAAACGCTCGCGATGCGCTTCGATAAAATCGTCGATGCGGTTGCAGATGGAACCGTCGACGCCGGGCTCATCATCCACGAATCGCGCTTCACCTACAAAGACGAAGGATTGGTCGGCGTTGCCGATCTGGGCGAATGGTGGGACCAGGAGACCGGTGGGATGCCGGTGCCGCTCGGTGCGATCATGGTGCGTAACGATCTCGTAGACCGAACCAAAGAAGTCAACGATGCAATCCGCCGCAGTTTGAAGTATGCGCGCGAGCACGAGGACGAGGTCATGAAGTACGTGCACGCGCACGCGGAATCTATGGATGAAACCGTCATGCGCAAGCACATCGATACCTACGTGAACGAATTTAGCGACGACATCGGCGACGAAGGAATTGCAGCCGTAAAAGAACTCTTCCGCCGAGCGCGCGTGCAAGGGATCATCCCCAAACAAGTCGAGGCGGTTTTTGCTTAAACTCGCACTCGCTACGGCGCTGGCCGCCGTCTTGCTCGGCACGACGCCGCCGCCCGCCCGCGTCACCCTCGGCGACGAAATCTTCTTGCAAAGCGCCTGGCACGATCTAGCCGGCAAATGCGTCGGCGTCATTACCAACCAAACCGGCGTCACGTCGCGCTTGGTCAACATCGTCGACGCGATCAAAGCCAACGGGGATATTTGCGTAAAAGCGATCTACTCACCCGAGCACGGCTTACGCGGCGATCGCCCCGCGGGCGCCTATGTCGCTTCATACACCGATGCGCGCACCGGTCTGCCGGTGTACAGTTTGTATGGCGATCAGCGCCATCCAACGGCGCAGATGCTCGACGGCGTGGACGTCCTGCTCTTCGATATCCAAGATGTCGGCGCGCGTCCCTACACGTACGTTTCGACGATGGCCTACGCCATGCAAGCCGCTAAACAATTCGGCAAGGAGATTTGGGTGCTCGATCGGCCCGACCCGATCGGCGGCGCGATGGTCGAAGGGCCGGTGCTCGATCCGAAGTTCAAATCGTTCATCGGGCTCTATCCGATCCCGATGCGTCATGGGATGACGGTCGGCGAACTCGCGCGCCTCTTCAACAACCGGTTCGGCATCGGCGCGAATCTTCGCGTGATAAAAATGCAGGGCTGGCGGCGCTCAATGCTGTGGCCCGATACGGGCTTGCAATGGGTGCAAACCTCGCCCAACATTCCGGAATGGAGCACGACGGTCGTCTATCCGTGCACCGGTCTCACCGACAGCATCGGACTGAACGGCGGAATCGGCACGACCAAACCATTCAAGTACATCGGCGGACAAGAGGTTGACGCGTACGGCCTCGCAAGCGAACTCAACGCGCGCAATATTCCGGGCGTGTACTTTCGGCCCGCATACTGGTCGCCGTTTTTCGGTCCGCTAACGGGCAAGCAAATCGCAGGCGTCGAGCTCGACGTCTTCGATCCGAAAGTCTTTCCATCGGTGCGTACGGCGGTGGAAATTGCCACGGCGGTCCGCAGCGTTTCGCCGGGTTCGCTTAGCGTCAGCGTCAAATCGACTGCCACCGACTGGGGCACCGATACATTCGCAACCGCGCTGCAAGCGGGCCGCTCCGCGCAAGAGATCGAGGCGCAATGGACGCCGGCCCTGCGGCGCTTTCTCGCCGTCCGGCAGAAGTATTTGCTCTACCGTTGAAACTCTAGCCGATGCTTAGGCAGCGGCTCATTGACGCGCTCGGTGCAGACGCCGTCAAAACGGAGGCGGAGGATCTTGCGGTTTACGCATTCGATGCGTACTCGCAAGGTGTCGTGCCCGCGGCGGTCGTGCTGCCCGCGTCGACCCGCGAAGTAGCCGCAGCCGTAAAAATCGCAAAGGACTGCGGCGAGCCGATCATTCCGCGCGGTGCCGGCACCGGCTTGTGCGGCGGTGCGATTCCGGCGCGCGGCGGCGTCGTGTTCTCGTTCGCGCGCATGAATCGCGTGCTTGAAGTGGATGTGCGCAACCGGCGCGCGCGCGTGCAGCCGGGCCTGATCAACCTCGATCTTTCGAAGCACGTCGCAACGGCCGGGCTCTTCTATGCGCCCGATCCTTCGTCGCAAAAAGTTTCCACCATCGGCGGTAACATCGGTACCAACGCCGGCGGTCCACATTGTCTCTCGTACGGCACGACAGTGAATCACATACTCGAGCTCGAGATCGTCGATGAAAACGGCGACGTGATGACTACTTCGCTCGACGATATCGGGTACGATCTCACCGGGGTGCTCGTCGGCAGCGAAGGCACGCTCGCAATCGTGACTTCGGCATGGGTTCGGTTGCTGCGCCAGCCGGAAACGGTTCGCGTTTGGCTGGCGGCGTTCGACGACGTGAACGCAGCGTCGGCCGCGGTTACCGGAATCATCGGCGCCGGCATCATACCGACGGCGCTCGAGATGATGGACCATGTCATGCTGCCGGCGATTGAAGCGGCATTCCATGCCGGCTATCCGACCGATGCAGCGGCCGTGCTTTTAATTGAAAGCGCCGGCTTCGAAGACGAGATGAATCTGCACGAGAGCGAGATGCGCCGCATCATGAACGCAAACGGCGCGACCACCTGGCGGGCCGCAAAATCCGAAGCCGAACGCGATGCGCTATGGGCGGGGCGCAAAGGCGCGCTTGGCGCGACCGGCCGCATCGCGCCCAACTACTATATTCAAGACGTCGTCGTGCCGCGCACCAAACTGCCGCAAGCGCTGCAGGCTGTCGCAGAGGCGTGCGGTTCGCGGGGTATTATCGCGGGCAACGTGTTTCACGCCGGCGACGGCAACTTGCATCCGCTGTTGATGTACGATCGCGGCGATAGCAAACAAGTTGCCGCCGTTATCGAAGCGGGCAACGAGATTCTGGAAGCGGCGGTCGATCTCGGAGGCACGATCAGTGGCGAGCACGGCATCGGGTATGAGAAACGCGACACGCTAACGCGCATCTTCTCGACCGACGACCTCGCGACGATGTCGCGCGTGCGCGAAGTATTCGATCCCAAACGCGTGCTCAACCCCGAGAAGATTTTTCCCGCCGGCGTCGGCTGCGCCGAAGTGAAGTGACCGTCGACGAACTGCGCGAGACACTCGCGCGCTGTGACCGCGATGGTTTGAAAGTATCGATCGAGGGCGGCAAGACGCTCGCCGGGATGGGTCCGGCGTTGCCGCGCGCGGACGTATCGCTGATAACGACGGGCCTGAACACCATCCTCACGCACGAATATCACGATTTGACGTGCTCCGCACAGAGCGGCGTGCGCGTCGCGCAGCTGAACGCCGCGCTCGGCAAGCACGGACAATTCATTCCGATCGACGTCCCGCTGCGCAAGAAAGCTACCATCGGCGGTTCGTTGGCGGCGGGCTGGCCCGGACCGCGCCGGCATTTCTACGGACGTGCGCGCGATTTCGTCATCGGCTCGCAAGTCGCACTCGCGGACGGGACGCTTGCAAACGCCGGCGGCATGGTCGTGAAAAACGTCAGCGGCTACGACATGAGCAAACTCTACATCGGTTCGTTTGGAACGCTCGCGGTTTTCACGCATCTCAATTTCAAAACGCTGCCGGTTCCGAAGAAACGCCGTACGCTCATAGCGCCGCTTCCCGAAGCCACGCGCCCGCGCGCGATTGCGCAGATAGCGTCACTTGCGGTTACCCCCGCAGCCGCGTTTTGCGTTGAAGGCTTCGGCAAGAACGTCGACGGCGCAGATGACATCGACGGCCGCGTGCTGCTCTATTTCGAAGGCACCGAAGAGCTGCTCGAGCGCGCGACCCTCGACACGCGTTCAGCGCTCGGAAAGGCCGGCGTGCCCGAAACCACGATCGTCGACACCGGCGCCGCCGAGAGTTTCGGTCGTACGCTCGATGCGTGCATCGCCAACAAGCGCGGCCGTTCGATCACCTACCGTTTGTTCGGGCCTCCCGGAACGGCCGAAGAGCGGGCAGAGCAGCTGCGGGATGCGTGCAACCGCCACGAATTGTTTACGGACGTGCTTCTCGACGTGATGAACGGCGATGTATTCGTGCGCGCGAGCGAGCGCGACGCGCGGCGGTTCGCTGATAAAATCGAAGCGTGTCACATCGAGCTGCGTGAGCTCGAGCCGCGCTGTGCGATCGTGGCGAGCGATGCTGCGGTGCGCGCGCCATTCGAACCATGGGGCGCGGTTCCGCCGGCCATCGAAAAAATGCGCGCGATGAAGGCGCGCTTCGACCCTCATGGAACGCTTAACCCCGGGAGATTTATAGGCGGAATCTGATGCGCATCGCCGTCTTCGGCGCTAGCGGTTTTATCGGCAGCCACCTGGTGGCCGCCTTACAAGCGCGCGGCGACGAGGTCACAACGGGCTCGATGCGCGAACCGCATGCCGCCGCAGCGGCCGCGGGCGCTACCGACGCAGTCGTCAATCTTGCGGGCGAACCGATCGCGCAGCGGTGGAGCGCGGAAATCAAACAGCGCATCCGTGAAAGCCGCACGGCCCTTCCTTCGAAGTTTTTCGACGCGCTCGCGCACGTGGATCCGAAACCGCAAGCCTACATCTCGGCTTCCGCCATCGGCTATTACGGAAGCAGCGAAGACGCCTCGTTTACCGAGAGCAGCCCGCCCGGCATGGGTTTTCTGGCGCAGGTGTGTGTGGAGTGGGAAAACGTCGCGCAGCGCGGCCGCGACTATGGGATGCGGGTCGCCTGCGTGCGCAACGGCCTTGCGTTGGGCCGCGACGGCGGCGTCTTCGCGAAGATTCTACCCGTATTCAAAACCGGGACGGGCGGGCGGCTGGGAACCGGCAAGCAGTGGTATTCGTGGATTCACATCGACGATCTCGTCGGCATCTACATCCTCGCCATCGATAAACTGGCGGGCGCGATTAACGGAACGGCGCCCAATCCGGTGCGCAACAAAGATTTCACCGAGATGCTCGCAAAGGCGCTGCACCGCCCCGCGGCATTGCCCGTGCCAAAATTTGCGCTGAAAATGATCCTGGGCGAAGGCGCCGAGATGGCTCTGCAGGGTCAGCGCGTCCTTCCGGAACGCGCGCAGGCGCAAGGCTTTATGTTCAAGTATCCGACATTAGAGTCGGCAATATCGAATCTATTGTCGCAATGAGACCGGCATGCAGCGTGTGAGATGGCAACACGGCGTGTGCCATGGTGACACCGGCGGTGGCTATTATGGGTGTCATCCTGAGCTTGTCGAAGGACCCCGAGCACGGCGCCAAGGGCGCCGGTGACGAGGGGCGCACTAAAGGAGCATTTATGAAACACTTGATCTCAGCTGTCATCGTTGTCACCGTGATGAGTTTGACAATTTTGCCCGCTGGCGCTTATCCCGGCCCAACGAAGGTCGTAAACTATAACGCGGCCGGCATGAAGGGCAAAGCAGTAAGCGGCTCTTGCTGGACGAGCTCGATTGTCTCGACGCGCAGCGATGCGTTCCGGTGCATGATTGGCAACTCAATTATGGATCCGTGTTTCAGAGTCTCGAGCAAAGTTGTGAACTGCCCGCAGAATATCGCCGCGAATACAGGCACGGTCATCAATCTCACCAAACCACTCCCGCAACCAAACGCGAAGAGCGCCGCCAGGCCTTGGACGTTTCAGATTGCGGGCGGAAGTGGCATTACGTGCAATGCCGGCACGGGCACGGTTATCGGAAATTATCCCTACTACTGCGGCGGAAATCTGGTCTGCACGCTTCCCGCCGCTTCAACGAGGTGGCCCACAACCTATATGGCGCAGTGCGGTACGCCGAGCGGCCCGATGACCGTGAAGGGCGCGCGCCCGATGTTCGTGATGACGATCTGGCAATAGCGCCAACCCGAAATTATCACTACAAATATGTAGTTGCGACACTACAAATATGTAGTGTACAATACTCCTATGGACGCCCTTTTTGGCTCGACCCTGAGAACCGAGGCCCTCATCGCCATCGGCAGGCTCAGCCGGACTTACCCTTCAGAAATTGCTCGCGTTCTCGGTCGCCGGCTGAATGAAGTCCAGCGCGCAGTATCTTCGCTTGAACGCGCCGGAGCGATAGTTTCAAAACGTGTCGGCGGCACTCGAATCGTCGAGCTAAACCCTCGCTTCTGGGCGCGCGACGAGCTTTATAAGCTTCTGTTACGCCTGAGCGAACTGCCACATTACGAAAAGCGATGGTCGAAACTGCGCCGCAGACCGCGCCGGATCGGCAAGCCGATTTGAAAATGGAAGATCTCACGTTGCCTGAAGTCGCCGCGACTGTTGCGACGCACTTGAAGCAGCAGGGCGTTGAGGTTGTTGTGGTCGGCGGGAGCGCAATTACCGCGCATGTGCCCGACGTGTATACCTCAATGGACATAGATTTCGCCGTGACGGCGGGAATTGACAGACGAAAAATCTCTGGCGCCCTCTTGGACCTCGGCTTCAAAGAACGGGGTCGCGTATTCGCGAGTCCCGAAACCTTATACACCCTCGATTTCGTGGCAGACACACCTTACATAGATCAACGTGCCATCTCTGAATACGTCGAGCTCCGAACTTCTGCCGGCACGTTTAGAGTTTACCGCCTGGAAGATGCTATCGCAGATCGGATAGCGGCATTCGTACACTGGAGCGACTCGGAATCGCTCGACGTTGCCGAACGAGCTGTGGCGGCAACCAAGGAGCGCACGTCATGGGAGCTTATTGAAGCTGCCCTGTCAGCAATCGAAACCCTTGATGCAGATGCAACCGCGCGCATGGAGCTTGCGCGCAGTCGCCTGCGGGTCGCGGCTGAAGGTTAATTCTTAGGCTATCGCTTCTTCGATCGGAAACTCGAGCGCTTCGAGATATTTCTCCGCGTCCATCGCGGCGCGGCAGCCCGCGCCGGCCGCGGTGACGGCCTGTTTGTAACGAAGATCGTTGACATCGCCCGCTACAAAAACGCCTTCGACGTTCGTGGACACACCGTCGGGCGAAGCGATGTAACCCATCGCATCCAAATCCAGTTGCCCCTTGAAGATGGCCGTGTTCGGATCGTGTCCGATCGCTATAAAGAGCGCATCCGCCTCGAGATCGGAACGCGTGCCATCGACGGTGTTGCGCAATTTGAGCGCGCGCAATTTGTCATCGCCGATCGCTTCTTCTACCGCCGTATTCCAGACGAACGAGATTTTCTCGTGCGAAAACGCGCGGTCGGCCATGATTTTGCTCGCGCGCAGCGTGTCGCGCCGGTGAATGACCGTCACTTTATAACCGAAGCGCGTTAAGAACAGCGCTTCCTCCATCGCCGAATCACCGCCGCCGACCACGACGATGTGTTTCTCACGGAAAAATGCGCCGTCGCAGGTCGCGCACGTCGAGACGCCCCGGCCGCGCAGCCGCGCTTCGCCGGGAATGCCGAGCCAGCGCGCGCTCGCGCCGGTCGCGACGATGACCGCGTCGGCCTGGTACTCGTCGTTCTCGACCCAGATGCGGAACGGCCGTTCGGAGAAGTCGACCTTCGTCACGTTGTCGGTGACGAAGTCGGCACCGAAGCGCTCCGCCTGGCGGCGGAAGTCGGCCATCATCTCGGGCCCCATGATCCCGTCGGCGTAGCCGGGATAGTTCTCGACGTCGCTCGTGATCATGAGCTGGCCGCCGCTCTCGAGCCCCCCGATGACCACCGGCGCCAGGTCGGCGCGCGCGGCGTATATGGCCGCAGTCAGACCCGCAGGGCCTGACCCGACGATCACGACCTTCGCTTCGATCGGGCGGTCCTCAGACTCGCCGGACGGAGACTTCTGTGCATCCGGCGCGGTCTCGCTCGCTGCCGGCCCGCCGAAGGAGAGCTTCAAATCGGCCAACTTCAGGGTCGCCGGCTTGGGTGTGGCGTCGTTGCTCATGTCTTCATCTTAGCACGCGGCTGATACTCCCGGGGAGTATCGGTTGGCGGCTCACCGAGCATCCGGTTCTCGGCGTGCCCGGAGGACCACGCCCGTAAAAGGTATCCGGAACTGAGCGAAGACCTCGATGGAAGCGAGGAAGCCCGCGAGCAAGAAGACGACGCCGAGGAACTCTCCCACGAAGAAGGCCCCGGTGTTGCCGAAACGATTCAGACCGCTGGTCACGGCGGGAATGAAGCCGCCGATCGCGATCAGGATCGTGGCCGGAACACGGCTGTTGAGCCGCCCGGACACGAGAGCGACCGCTGCGCCCGGGAGAGAAACGGCCAGGTTCACCGTGACCGCCACGGGAGCCCGCAGAAGATTCGCAATGAGCGATGCCACCGGCTGGTCCCGGTCGAGTGAGTACTCGATCAAGCGACGCTTTGGCATGAAGATGTAGGCGCTGAAGATCGCGCCCAGCGACAGGGCGAACGCGCCGGTAACGTTGAACAGCGGCGTCAGCAGGCGGAGATAGCCGGGGATCAGGTCGCCGGTGGGGATGTGCGTGATCGGATCCACGATCCAGCCGGGCGCGGGTAAAGTGGCGACGGCCATCAGTACGGCCGAGGCGAGAGTGCCCGCCACGATCGCCCCGGCCACGAGACGTGGCCACACGTCGCCGCCCCGGAAAGTGTCGAAGGCGACTGCCCCGGCGAGGGCCACGGCAATCCCGAAGTAGAGAACCGGCGCGATGCCGCTCCCGGAGTAGTGGTACTTGGCTTCGCTGAGGGCCGTGAACAAACCGGCGAGGAACAGCGACGTCGCAAGGGCATAACCGAAACGGGTCCGGCCGAGAAGGAGGATCGTGCCGAGGCCGAGCCAGCCTGCTACCCAGGTAGCCCCGATCAGGTACCAGGCGCGGTACAGCGGCTCAGACCAGCCGAAGGCGCCGCCGACGAACTCGGTGCCGGCGCTGATGGCGTACCACAGCATCCCCAGAGCCCAGACGGCCTGATAGGCGCGTCGCCGTTCCCGCCACTGGTCGACGAGCAGGCCGAAGAACACGAAGCTCAGCAGCGACGAGCAGAGAGGCAGGACGACGTTGAGGTTCACGCTGTCTCCCGATCTTCAGGCGGCGGCTTCGACGGCGCGAAACCGGTGGGCCCGGTAGCCGCAAGATAACTCGTGCCGGGGCCGCGTGGCTGCCCGGTCGCGAGCGGCAGGACTCACGCGCCTCGCTGGGAAGGCGAGACCACCCAGGGCCCGGCGGCCAGTCGCTCTCAAAGGGCCGTTGGCTCGATCGCGTGAACTTGCGGGATAACGTCACGGCCCAGAGTCTCGATATTGCGCAGGTCCCAGGGCTTCGCCATGCTGAAGATGACGTGCTGGACGCCGACGGCCGCGAGCGTCCCGAACTGATCGACGACCTGGGCGGCCGACTGCCGGCCGAGGTCGACGTTCTGGAGGTTCGTCCTCTCGATCTCTTCGAACGGTCGTCCGACCTCGGCACAGCGCTCACGCAGCACCTCGAACTTGTGCTTCAGCTGCGTGGGTCCGCCGAAGATGTTGGTGGCATCCGCGTATTTGGCCACCAGGCGCAGGGTCTTATGTTCGCCGCCGCCGCCGATGAGGATGCGGGGATGAGGCTTGCTCAAGGCCTGCGGTGAGTTGAGCAACCGAGCAGCCTGGTAATGCTTGCCATCGAATGCCGCCTGAGAGCCGTGTTCGCCCTGCCACATCTCGTGGCAGATCTGCAAGCACTCCTCGAGCATCTCGAAACGTTGACCTAGGGGCGGCATCGGAAAACCGAGCCCACGGCTTTCTTCCTCGTTCCAGGCTGCCCCGATGCCAAGGTAGGCGCGTCCGCCGCTCAGGACGTCCAGGGTGGTGGCGGCCTTTGCCCACAGCCCGGGCAGTCGGTAGTGGATACCGCCAACCATGAGCCCGAGCGTCGCGCGCTTGGAGTGGGCAGCCATGAAGCCGAGGCTGGTCCAACCTTCGAGCATCGGATCCTCGACGGGACCGACGCCTCGGATCTGATAGTGGTGATCCATGACCCACAGTGAGTCGATGCCGGCGCTGTCGGCCGTCTCCACGATCTGCGCGAGGGTCTCGCCGATCGCGGAGTCGCCGCCCGGCCAGGTAAACGAGGGTATCTGTAGACCTATTTTCACGAGAGAACTCCGAGGTACGCCGATGGCCGCGGGCAGGGCCGGGCGGTTGGGCAGCGAACAAAGCGTAGCACCGGACGCGGGCGGTCCGGAGTCGACGAGATCTGAGGCTTCGCGGTCTCACCCATGGCACGTACAGACACCGACGGAATTCGAATGGGGCTGCCCGATTGCGCAGGTGCCTCCGCGTCTGTTACGGTTGGGACCAACAGACCTGCGATCGGTGCGAGCCCTACATCGCCTCCGGCCTAGGGTCCAAGCTAATACCGAGACCCTCGGGCGGCTCCCACCACACACCCGTCAGACTGCCGCCCAACGCTGGAGGAGTCCGTATTGCATAGAGCGGCGCTCGCTGCCCGTGTAGCTCTTGCCCGTCTGTCTGCCGACCATCGGACCGCGGCCCTCGTCGCGGCACTCCTCTCGCCGTTGCGCTCTATCGTGGCGCCGTTCTTCGGTTCGGCGACCGAGCTCCTCGGCGGCGACCCGGGCAGGCTCCATCCCTTCGCGCAGAGCCGCAAGCTCGTCGAGGTCGGGGCCGACGGCCTCGCCCATGCCACCCACCTCGATCGGGCCGCCATCGCGGCCGCCGTCCGCTCGCACGTAGCCCATCCCGAACGACCCGAGCGCCTGGTGCCCATCGGTGTGTGCGCCCTGCTCGTGGCCGCGGCGGCTCTGAGTTCGCTGCCGGCGGTCGGTACGGCCAAGGGCGGTGCCGCTCCCACCTACGGCCCGCGGGTCGTCATCGCCGGTCTCGACAACAGCGGCGCCACGAGTGCCGGCACAGGTACCGAGGGCACAGGCAACGGCACCGGCAACGACGGCACCACCGGCTCGTATCTCGCCCCCGCCCCGACCGACAGCCTCGCGGGTACCGGGCTCGCCTACTACGACGGCGAGGTCACCATCCCCAACACCCTCGCGGGTCCCGAGGTCGGTTC
>PLLF01000066.1:7033-37957 GCA_003140855.1 Vulcanimicrobiota bacterium | reverse complement strand
CAAAAGATGCGGCCACTGTTTTACCCACTAAATCCAACCCGTCTACGACACCCATGTTCGCACCGGCTCCCGGTCCCAGATGCACGAACGGCACGTGCTCGCGCGTATGGTCGCTGCCAGGCGCAGTCGGATCGCACCCGTGATCCGCCGTGAAGAGCACCTCGTCGTCAGGTCTCAAGTATGACTCCAAACGCGGAAGGAGGGCATCCAGCGCTTCCAGGGCTTCACCATAGCCGCGGACGTTGCGCCTGTGACCGTACTTTGAGTCAAAATCATTAAGGTTGACGAAGATAAATCCTTGATCGACGCCCTCCAGGAGCCCGAAGGCCTTCTCCATGGCATCACGATTATCGGCCACGCGAACCGACGAGGCGATGCCGTGCCCGCAATATATATCGCAGATTTTCCCCACGGCATGAACGGGAATTCCGTCCGCCGCCAGCCGGTCCAAGATGCTGGGCGGGGGCGCGATCGCGTAATCGCGGCGGTTTGTGGTCCTGGCGAACGCTCCGGGGGAGCCCGTGAAGGGGCGAGCGATGACACGATTCACGGCGTGAGGCGGAACGAGCATCGCGCGGGCGCGCTCGCACCAGTCGTAGAGTTGCGGCAGCGGAACCACTTCTTCGTGGGCGGCGACCTGAAAAACCGAGTCCGCGGATGTGTAGAGAATAGGCCGGCCCGTGCTCATGTGCTCGCGGCCGAGTTCTTCGATGATCTCGGTCCCCGAGGCGGTCTTGTTTCCAAGCGGCGGCTTGCCGGCGATCTGCGTAAACTCGTCGACGACCTCTTGCGGAAAGCCGTTGGGATAGGTAGGAAACGGCGTTTCGGTGACGATGCCGGCCATCTCCCAATGACCCGTTATCGTATCTTTGCCTTTGCTGCGCTCGCGCAGACGCGCGACGCGGGCGCGCGGATCGTTGACTGCCGGTACGCCGCGAATATCGGTCAAACAACCGAGCCCAAGTTTAGTGAAATTCGGCAACTTGAGACCGCCGAGGCGCTCCGCGACGTTACCAATGGTATTCGCACCGGGCGCATCCCCGTAGTCAGGGGCATCGTCCAACGCACCAACTCCTCCGGAATCGATGACGAATGCGACAAAACGCGACATTAGGAACTCCGCCCTTCGAAAAGGCCCGGGGTCTGGCCTCTAGAGAACGCGTGATCGTGCTCCCTCACGCTCGCACTCTTCGCGCAACCGCCTGCCTGGCCGCGTTTCTCATCGGCGCGCTGCCCGTATCGGCCCAAGCTCAATCGGCGAGCTATGAAAATGCGTACTTGGTCGGCGCCAATTTTGAGAACGCAAGCCTTCAAAACGTAAACTTCCAATACGCGAACCTGCAGCATGCAGACCTGCAAGGCGCCGATCTGCGCGGCGCGAACCTGCGCAGTGCGAATTTGCGCGGCGCAAATCTACAAAGCGCAAGCCTGCAGGGTGCAAACTTGCAAGGCGCGATTCTCCAGAATGCGAGTTTGCAACAAGCCAATTCGCAAGGCACGATTTTTCAGAACGCAAACCTGCACGGAGCGAATTTACAGAGCGCGCTCTTGTATGGTGCGGACCTTCGGGGCGCAAACCTGCAGCAAGCCGACTTGTTCGGCGCCAACCTCCAAACAGCGAATCTTCAAAACGCGAATTTGGTTGACGCAAACTTGGCCGGAACAAACTTGCTCCAAGCGAACCTGCAAGGCGCCCAGAGAGTCGCGACCAGGACGTTAGTGGTTGCGCGCGTCACACCGAAGCGCCCAGTCGCCAAGAATAAACTGGTGATCGCAAAGAGCCTGCACACGCAGCCTCAAGCCGCTAAGCCTTCACCTACATCGAGCCCAAAAGTAGTAGCCCAAGCGCCGCTCAAGACGCCCACCGCGTCGCCGATTCCCGCACCGCTGCCGACACCGGCACCGGTGGCATCACCTGCATTGATAGCCGTGCGGTCGGCTTCGGCACCAACGCCCGCGCCGTCATCGAGTCCTGGGCCGACGCTCATTCGGTTAAATGCCGATCGCGTTCAATTTTTTTACGACCGTTTTTTCGTGGAAGCCGACGGAAACGTGCGGGTGCGGACGTCCGACGGTATGGTCGTGTCGGGCGACACGTTCTCAATGGATCTGAAGCTCAATCGTTTTCTGGTGGCTGGTCATGTCCACGTTTCGGATGCAGCCGGTTCGCAAGACGGCGCCGCCATCGCCGATTTTCTGGACTTCGATCGCATCTATCTCGTGCCGCTCACGCGCGAGTCGCAATCCTCGACGGGTGTTCCCGATCGCTGGACCTTTATCGATGGGGATTTCGCCCACCCCGCCAAGGGGCGTGAAATGCCCGGTGATGTCTTTTATTTTCCGGATCTTGGGAGCGCGAAGCCCTACCTTACCGGCAGATCAGCCGTTATCGGCGCGCGATCGTTCGTTCGATTTGCCGGCGGCCGCTTCGACGCCGGCGAAGGCCTCGGCTTATACCTCCCGGTTCCGTCGTACTACGTCAATTTTTCGACGGATCAGCATCTGGGCGATAACTCGCTCGCCGGCGCCAACTACGATGCAACCTGGGAGTTCGCGGGCAATGCAAATGCGATTAGCGCGCTACACTTCCGTTACGACACGGTCAACAAGACCTACATGTCTTTCGAACAGCACTTGAGCGGACCCAAAGCGTATGCCGTTTTCTCGGTCAATCCGATGACGCGCCCTTCAAAATTCTGGGATCTCTTGCTGTCCGATCGTCCGTCCGACCGGACGCAGATTCGCACGTTTAGCCAGCTGCACACATTTCAGTTCGGGCTCTCCTCGCCGCTGGAATCCGAACAAGTGTCAACGGTTCAGGTGACGCAAGCGCTCCGCAGTTCGTTCTTGCAGGCGAACTATCAATTGCATAATTTTGCGCTCCTGCCGCTCGGAAGTTATCAAGGCCACGGCACGGTAGCCAACCATCCCTCGAGCGTACAGCTGAGCGGCCAAACCTTCGATCAGCCGCTGACGCATTATTTTCACGGGGCGCGCGTGTACGGCCATATCGACTATGGGTTCGGATTCCAGCATGACAGCCTCGGCCTTCAGACCGTCGGCGGCGTCAATTATACGACGATCTGGCAGCACCAACTCGGTTTCGAACTGTACATGCCCGATCTGAAATTCGGGTCGGATTTAAACATCCCGACGAAATACTATGCGATCAATGCATCGTTCGAAAAACAGCGCCAATGGAATTCGACGCCGCACCATATCGATACGACGCAGAGCAAGGTCAGCCTGAGCAAAATCCTCGACAACCACGTCCTCGCATATCTGGACTACTCTGTTGAGAACGTCGGTGATTACTACGGCGCTCTGCAGTCGACCATTTACCCCGGCTTCACTCCGGTCGTCAACGGCGTCTCGTATCCGGGTTATCAAGCGTTTCACGGGATGGCGACGTTCCGCACGTTGAGCCTCGGCATGAACTACAGTAACGGCGGAAACTTCACGCTCAACCTGCTCGCGCGCAAACACACGGATTTTCCGGCGCCCATCCCTTTCTTCTTTCAATTCGCGCAGCCGGACGTGCTCGGCAATTTTGCCGTTCAGAATTTCTTGGGCCAGCCGCCGTATGACGCGACGGCCGACTTGCGCATTCGGATAAATCCGCACATGTCGATCGACATTCAGCGAACGTACTACTTTAATTACTCGAATCTGCGCTGGAGTCCACACTTCGTATTCCAGGTGCTGCAATGAACAGCGTAATCCGCGTAGCGACAGCTGCCACGATGGCCGTTGCAATTCTTTCGGCAACCGTCTTTCAAGCATCCGCGCAAGCCCCGGCGGTGGTCGTGGTTACGGCGCAGATCCTTGACTACCAAAACGGCTACGTCTTCTTCACGACAGGCGACGGTTTTCGCGTTTCGCCCACCGTGGCGATCGTGGACTACAAGACCGCGAAGCTTGCGGGGCCGCCGCAGCCGCGCGAATACGCACGCGTGACGTTCGATCAAACCGGAACCGTACTCAAGATCGAGCTCTCGAAGTCGAAGGTCGCGCCCGAAGGAGACCTTTCGGCACTGCGCCGTTTTGCGGTCGCGCTCTCGACGCCGGCGCCAAACCCGGACCTCGGACAGCCCAAGAGCTTCTCACCGTGCGCGAACGTGCGGCCGGGAAAGTCGGTTAGCCTCAACGTGACGGTGCAGGTGCCGCCCACTACGCCGCTGACGGACACCGTGTACATGACAACCGATCAAAGCGGCTGGAACGCGCAGGCCTACCGGCTAGACCGCCGCGACTCTCTGCATTACCGCATGCAACTCAAGCTGTTGTCGGGCACGGTTCTACACTTGCTCTTCGATCGCGGTTCGATGCAGTCGGTTCAAGTCGCGCAAGACGGGATCGAACAGGCACCCTACACGATTTGCATTGGCGACGAAGACGCACAAACGTTCACGAAGACGGTTTATCATTGGGCCGATCAGCAGACGGGAGCATCCTTGCCGATTCCGCAGAGTATGCCGACCCCGTACAATCCGGCGCCGTTTCCTAATCTGCCGAAACCGCCGGCGCCGACCTCCGCGCCCTAGCGCAGCGAAAGCGTAATATCGCGCGTTGCGGTGAGGTTCGTCGTATTCCACGCGACGATCTGCACTGCGTAGTCGCGCAGAAAGCGCCGCGGAATATGGGGCAGTTTGTAATTCAACTGCCAGATCCCGAAATCGATCCGCTGAAAGCGTACCACCTTGCCGACGGCTCTGAGTTCAACTGCAGGGACGTTGGTCGAGGTGATCACTGTCGCCGCAAATATATCGCCGCTGTGAAATACGAGACAATTGATGGCTACCGCGAGAATTTGCGGAGGATCGCCCGGCGGTAAGACGAGCGGCGTCGGCAGTGACGCGGGCGAGGTCGTCGCCGGCGGTACAGGAGAGATCGTCGGCGACGGCGCCGGCGAAGGCATAGGTGACGCAGACGACTCGCACGCGAGAGCGGCCGTCGGCGCCGGCGCGGGACTCGGCTGAGGCGTCTGGCCCAGCGCGGCCAGCGGGATCGCGGCGATCAGCAAAGCGAACATTATCTTCGGCACCATCAACCTAACGTACGGTGATAGGCAAAGAGCTCGAAACGGAGTCGCCTCGCGCATTCTGCGCGCTGACTTCAATCGTGTAGGTTCGATGCAAGAACGACGGCAGATTGGGCACGCGGTACGACAAGGCAAAGNNGTAACCTACGCCTATTTTGGTTAGCGCCGACGAATAGCTCGCTATACGGGCTTGCACGCTTGTGACGTCGGGTGAGGTTGTTACTATGCCGGTGACGATCTGGCCACCGGTGAGGAGCGACGAACTGAGCGATACGTTGATGATCTTCGGCGAACCGTTTGGCGAAGGCGTGCTCGCGTCGCCCGCTGACGGAGTGACTTGAAGGCGCGCGGGCGCGGGGCTTCGTCTTACTACAGGCGAGACCGGTGTTGCGGATGCGACCGGAGGCCGAGGTGCGATCGATTGAAGCGGCACCGGGCCGCCTGATGTTATCCCTGCGAGCACGTGACTGTACCAATCGAGCGCTGCAACAACGGCGAGAATGAGAACCCCAAGAGCGGCCACTATGAACGTACGCGACATCGTTATTCCAACGCTGCTGGTCCGTTCGGCCGTTCCATTCCTGCGCTAGAGGCCATACTCTTGACAAGCGGCGAACCGCTCCTCGATGGCTACCAGCGCAGCGCCCGTCACCTTGAGCGTGGTCGTACCGCTTTTTAATGAAGAGGCAAATGTGGCGCCGCTCGTTGAGCGCGTGACCGGTATTCTCGAAAGTCTGCCCGACCGGCCGACCTACGAGCTCATTCTGGTGAGCGACGGGAGCACGGATCGCACCGCCGACCGGATACGCGAACAGCTACAGCGGCGCCCGCACCTCGTTTTCGTAAGTCTCTCACGGAACTTTGGCCATCAGCTGGCCGCTACAGCGGGGCTCGACGTTTCACGTGGCGAGGCGATCGTGCTGATGGATGGCGATCTCCAAGATCCGCCGGAGCTCATTCCCGAATTCGTCGAGCGCTGGCGAGCCGGCTTCGACGTTATTTACGCGGTGCGCAGAACGCGCAAAGGCGAGAGTACGTTCAAACTTGCTACCGCGCGTTTATTTTACCGGATCATACGCCGGCTCACGAACGTGTCAATACCTATGGATGCAGGGGACTTCCGGCTGATGAGCCGGAGAATTGTCGACGTATTAAAACGCTCGCGCGAGCGGCACCGGTTTCTGCGCGGAATGGTCAGCTGGGCGGGCTTCGAACAAACTGCGGTCGAGTACGACCGCGACGAACGCCGTTACGGTTCCAGCAAGTATCCGATTTCGAAGATGCTGAAATTCGCAATCGACGGTATCACGTCGTTTTCAGATGTGCCGCTCCGATTTGCTTCGTACTTGGGATTCACCGTCAGCACCGTGGCGTTCATTTACGCGCTCGTCATTATTTTCTTTCGGGTGTTTCACTTAGGTATTCCCGAATATGCGCGCGGCTGGGCTTCGACGATGGTCGCGATTCTTTTTCTCGGCGGCGTTCAACTGATCGGCATCGGCATACTGGGCGAATACATCGGCCGCATCAACGACGAAGTGAAAGCGCGCCCGCTGTACTTAATCTCCGATATAGAGCGCTCATGACACTAGGTAACGGTATCGTAGATTAGTGGCGGCGGTTCGACCGGTTTGTCGCCGATTTTGAACGACGCCTCTAAATTTCGAACGTGCTCTTTATCTTTTCCGTAGACGCGCGCGAGAGGCTGACCGGCTTCGACGCGATCGCCGATCCGCGCGTTCACGAATAGGCCGCCGAGTTTGTCGTGCTGCGAAAGGCGGCGGCCTGCATTCCCCAGGTTCACTACATCGATTGCGTGCACGAAGCCGACATGCGACGCTTTGACCGCAAGCGGCTGCGCGTCGAGCTCCATGCCTTCGAGGGCCGCGCGCGACGCGCCCTGAGCTTCGAGCATTTCAACAAGCTTCGCATAACCGGTTCCGTCGCGCAGCGCTTGGGCCGCGCGTTCTTCCCCGCCCGAAATTTCAGAAGCATCTAACAGCGCGGCGACCATTTTTAAGATGAGCGCCTGAGCCCGGTCATCGCTGCCGCCCTTCGCCCCGGAACGCAATATGTCGCGAGCTTCTACCATTTCGATTCCCGCGCCGATCGTGCGGCCGAGCGGCTGATGCATGTCGGTGACAAAAGCCACGGCCTTGCGGCCGAATCCTTTGCAGATATCTACGAGCCACCGCGCGAGCTCGCGAGCCTGTTCGGGCTGCGGCGTAAACGACGCGGGTCCCGTTTTTACGTCGAAAACGATCGCGTGCGCGCCACATGCAATCTTCTTCGAAACGATCGATGCGGCGATCAGTCCCATGGCGGGAACCGTTCCCGTGCGGTCGCGTAAGTTGTAGATCCGTTTATCGGCCGGCACGAGCGCCTGCGTCTGCGCCGCAATCGCGCAGCCGATCGATTCCACTTGGCGGACGAATGCGTCGAGCGAAAGCGCCGCGTTGAAACCCGGAATCGCCTCGAGCTTGTCGATCGTGCCGCCGGTATGGCCGAGCGCGCGGCCGGAAAGCTTGGCGACGCGCGCGCCGCATGCCGCCGCCAACGGAACCGCGGCCAGTGAAACGATGTCGCCGACACCGCCGCTGGAATGCTTGTCGACCACGATGCCTTTGCTGCGATCGAACGAAACCGTCTCGCCGCTGCGCACCATGGCGTCGGTCAGCGCATGCGCTTCTTCAAAGGTCATGCCGCGCCAGACGCACGCCATGAACAGCGCCGCTGTCTGAGCTTCGTCGATGCGGCCTTCCATGAAACCGTCGATGATCTCGTCCCAATCGGTTGCCGAAAGCGCGTGACCGTCACGTTTGCGCTCGATGCAATGGCGCATCGCCGTTTCGTCCATAGCGCCGGGGTTCGCGACGGCCATAGCGAAGCCCGCCGCGTGACGACGTACGCCTTTCCCGACGCATTTGCAGCAATGTCGTATGCAGCGGTCTTTACGGTGGGCGCGCTCATCGCGATGCGCCGGCCGGTTTATGCCGTAGCTTTGCTCATCGTCGTTCAACCGTTTGCGATCTACGGCGACGTTTGGGTGACGACCGTTACGCTTCCCAAAGCGACGCTGCTCGGAGTGCTACTCGGGCTAGCCATCCGTAGCGGCGCGCTGCGGCCGTTTGCCTCGCCCGGACCGCGAGCGATCTTCATTGCAGGGGTGCTGCTCGTGGCTGCTACTCTTTTGACGGTGGCGCATGCCGCTTACTATGCGCCCGTCGCGCGTGAAACGCTCAAGACCGTCGAGTACGTGCTGCTGTTTGTCGCGATCGTTTGCGCATACCGGTTGGATCCGGACGCGGTAGTTGTTCGCAACGCGTGCGTGGCCGTCGCGATAGTTGTCGCGCTGCTCGCGCTCTCGCAAGAGTTTTACGGAGCGACTTCAAGTCTGCGGATAAACGGCCACGAAATGCCCCGCGTGGCGGGGCCGCTTGAGGGACCCAATCAGCTGGCAGGCTATTTCGACGTCGCGATCCCGTTGATCTTCGCGCTCGCGATCGACTCGCCGTCGATCGTGATTCAAGCGACGCTGTTTCTGATCGTGCTTGCGGATGTGTTGACGTTCTCGCGCGGCGGCGCGCTCGGGGCCGTGGCCGGCGTTCTAGCCGTAGCGTTGACCTATCGCCGCCATGTTACCAAGCCGCTTTCATTCATGGCCGCCGGACTGTTGGCGGGCATCGGCGCGGCCGGACTTCTCGCGCACTCGCTTGCAATGTTCCGTTTGTGGGATTTCAGCGACTCGCCTTACGCCGGCGGCGTCGGCACGCGCTCGAAACTGTGGCACGCGGCTTTCGCTCTGTGGCGGCAGCATCCGGTATTCGGCGTAGGCGCGGGAAATTTCGAACTGGAGATTCCGCTGACCGGTCTGCGCGGCGTGCGCACTCACGCCAACAGTTTGTATTTACAGTCGCTGGTCGAGGGTGGCATCCCGTTGTTCGCGGCAACGGTCTGGCTTGCGTACGTTTCCATTGCAACGTTCGCACGAGATCGCTTACGCTCGCCGTTTATCGTGGCGGCTTTCGCCGCAAGCATCGCGCTCGGTCTGCACCAAGTCGTCGATCTGCTGGTGTTTTATCCGAAGGTCGGCGGATGGTGGTGGATCGTGCTGGGGTTGGGCGCGGCACAATTAGTGGCGCCGGCGCGCGCCACCGAACCGGCTTGCGCCTAGCACCGCTCGTTCCGCTGGGGTTTCTTGGCGGCACGCTGCTCGCACGCGTGCTGTTCTTGCAAGCACCGTCGAGCATTGCCGTCGATCGCGCGCAACCGCTCGTCGTCGTCACGTACTGGCAGCAGTTCGGATTCGTCATGTGGGTCGCGTTGTTTATCGCAATCGCTGTTGCGAGCATTGGGTATGTGTGGGTGCTCCGTCATGCGTCACTCACTATAACGGTGGCGTGCAGCGCGCTCGCGTGTGCCGCCGCGCTAGCGTTTCCGGTTGTGTTTTCAAGCGACGCGTACGCTTACGCCGGCTACGGATTGCTGGCGCTGCACGGCGTCAGCCCGTACGCGCATGCCGCCGTGACGATCCGCGATCCGCTGATGAACGCGGTGTTATGGCAATGGGGAAATCCGCCGCCGGTCTGCGTCTATGGTCCCGCGTTCGTGTGGTTCGCACAAACCATCGTCGCGATGTTTCAAGGATTTGGGCCGGCGGCGCCGTTATGGGCGCTGCGAGTATCGGCTTGCGTGACGCTCGTGCTCTGCGCGCCCCTTGCGTATTACGCCTTTGCGAATTTTCCGCCGCGCACGCGTTTGGCGGCCGCAGCCGGCATCGCGCTCAATCCGGTCGCGATTTGGGCCGCAGCGGAAGGACACAACGACGTATTTCTGATTGCGATCGTCTTAGGGGCCTTCGCGCTGATCGCGGGTTCGCTTCCGCTCGCGGGCGCATTTCTATTAGCACTTTCACCACTGGTAAAACTGCCGGGATTGCTAGCTGCCGCGGTGGGCGCATTTGCCTATGCGCGCGACCGCTCGCGCTTTTCACGCGTGCTGATCGGAACGATCGCTGGGTTTACGATCGCCGCTTTCGCTGCATGGCCCGCCCTATCGTACCTATCCCACAACCAAGTCGCCCGCGGACGCTACTTCCCGCAGTTCTCCCTGCAATACGCTCTGAGCTCGGCATTCGGCGATCCAGCGGCGATTGCGATCACGGCGGCGCTAGTTGTTTCTTGCGTCATTGCCGGTTGTATGCTGTTGTGGCGGCGGAACGTGACGGGCGCGCCGCTGCTGGCGCTGGCGCTATGGATTGCGATTCCGGATCCTTATCCCTGGTATGCGCTGTGGATTTTGCCGGTCGCATTCATCGCCTGGGAAACTCCCGCAGCTTGGGCGATCGTCGCGCTGACGTTATGTGCGGTCCTGCGCTACCTGCCCGACGCTACGACGGATCTGTCGCGCACTCTGAATCTGGCAATCGCGTGCGCACAACTCCTCGTTCCGGCCGGCGTCTTTATTGCGGGCAGTATGCGTTCGCGTCCGGTCCTCCCGGAAAACTGTACGCCGGCCCCTGATTCTGCGCTCTCCCATTCTCGGTAACCGCATCGTACACGCGCGTTTGACGCGCGTACTCCAGGTTCACGTCGTGCGCGAGCTGCGCGACCGCTTTCAAGAAACGTATACGCGCTTGCGCCGCCGTCGTGCCTATCGCGCGCACCTGTGAAGGTTCCGCGAGGCGCTGCGCGATCGTATAATAACCGGCTATGTGGGCTTGCAAACCCGGATCGCTCGAGAGCGCCGGCTTTCGAATCGTTCTGACGGTGAAAGTGATGCTTGCACTCGCGCGATAGGAACGCGCGTCATGCACGACGCGCACGTGCGAAACGGCCGGGACCAACTGCAGCTGCGGACGAAGGGTGCACGTCGAAACGGCGGCTGCAGCGAGAACGAGCGCAGAAAACATCGGCCTAGAAACCAACGCCCAAAATTGGGGGTTGCATCGAGTTGGCCTCGTCTTGCGGCTTAAGGCCGCAGGCTCGGCCGTGGTTCGACAAGCTCACCATGACACTTTAAGACCTGTGACGCTGACCGGGATACCACCTAGCGACACAACCCCCGGAAGAAGCCTCGCGGGGAGGGTGGTCCATGCCCTGCAGGGCGCCAGACCCGTCTCCGCGGTCATCGAGCGGCTGCGCCAAGGCCGGGGGCTCTACTCGCTGCACGAGACCATCCCGGCGGCCCGGCCCGCCTTGCTGGCGGCGCTCTATCGCGCGCTGGGCGGCCAGATCTTCGTCGCGGTCCCCACAGCCGACGCGGCCGAGCGCGCTTTCACCGACCTGCTTTACTTTCTTGAAGAGGACGAGGCGCGCAGCGTTTCACTGCTGCGGTCGCGGGACGAAGCCGTCGGCGTGCTGGAGAGTCCGTCCGAACATTCCGCGCGGATGGCGCTGCTGGCCGACCTGGCCGACGGCAAACCCGGGATAATTCTGGCGCCCCTCGGGGCGCTGCGGCAGTACGTGATGCCGCGCGAGCTCTATGCAAGCTCGCGCTTTACTTTGCGAACCGGCGACGAAGCCGGCTGGGACCGCATACTGCGCGAGCTATACCGTCTGGGCTATCACCGCGCCGACGTCGTCAGTGCGGCGGGCGAATACGCGGTTCGCGGCGGCATCGTCGATGTGTTTTCACCGACCGCCGATCGCCCGGCGCGGCTCGAATTTTTCGGCGACACGATCGAGAGCATCCGGCCCTTCGATTTGGAATCGCAACGAAGCGAAGGCACAGTAGAGTCGCTCGACATCGTTCCGTGGAGCGAGATTCCGCGTGACGAGGCGTTGCGCGCGCGCGTGCTCGAGCGTTTGGATGCGCCGGAGAATGTGGCGGCTGCCGTGCGATCGCACCTCGAGTCCGGCGCGCAGATTCCGCCGTCGTGGCTGTCGCTCGCGTTCGACGAACGCGAAACCGTGCTCGATTATCTTTCGCAGTACGCGACGATCGTGCTCGACGAGCCCGGCATGCTCGCGACCATCGAGCGCGCGCTCGACGAAGAACGCTCGCGCGAGCAAAGCGTGCTGCTTGAAGCGCTCGCGTCGGATCAATTATCGGTGCGATCCGCCGACGTGCAAGAGTCGCTGCTGGCAGAAGTGATCGCGCCGTATCCGCATTTGAGCGATCTTACGCCTTCAATCGCACGTCACCGTGACCTGACGTTTCCGGGAGCGATCGAAAGCGCGCAATCGCTAGAATGGCTGCCGCCTGTCGTCCAATCGTTCGTGCTGGAAACGCGTCCCGCCGAACATTTCAACCGGCAGATTGAAATGTTCACGCAATCGCTGCGCGATTGGACGCAAGCGGGTGAGACCGTTGTTCTTGTCACTACCGGCGCTGGACGCACGACGGACATCGTAAGTGCTGCCGCCCTTTCCTTCGATCGCATTCTGATCGACCACGGGTCGCTCGAAAGTGGATTCGTCGTTCCCGAGCTGCGCTTGCGCGTGCTCGGAGATCGCGAAATCTACGGGCAGCCGCCCAAGCGCGTAAAGATCCGTGCCGTCAAAGAGGGCGTGCCGGTAACGCTTGCGGATCTGCGCGTCGGCGATTACGTCGTGCACAGCGTGCACGGTATCGGGCAATATCTGGGCTTGCGAACCGAGACGATCCTCGGCGCGACGCAAGATTATCTCGATCTCGCGTATGCCGGCACGGATCGCATGCTCGTGCCGGTCACGCAGATGCACCAGATCGCAAAGTACAGCGCCGCGGAAGGCGCGACGCCGCGCCTTTCACGCATGGGCGGCGCCGATTGGGCGCGCACCAAGTTGCGCGTCTCCGAATCGCTCGGAAAAATTGCCGACGGACTGGTCGCGCTTTACGCCGAGCGCGAGCTCGCACGCGGGCATGCCTTCGCGGCCGACACGCCGTGGCAGGCGGAGCTCGAAGAAGCCTTTCCGTACCAGGAAACGCCCGATCAGCTCAAAGCGATCGTCGATTCGAAGGCCGACATGGAGAGCGCGCGGCCCATGGACCGGCTTGTCTGCGGCGACGTTGGATACGGCAAGACCGAAGTGGCGATTCGCGCCGCGTTCAAAGCGATCGCGGATAAGAAACAAGTCGCGCTGCTCGTCCCCACGACGCTGCTGGCCGCGCAGCACTACCGCACGTTTTCAAGCCGCTTCGCCGGTTTTCCAATTCGCATCGAAGAGCTCTCGCGTTTCAAGAGCAAGAAAGCGCAGCGCGAAATTTTGCGCGAGCTTGCCGAAGGGCGCGTGGACATCGTCATCGGGACGCACCGCCTTCTGCAGAAAGACGTGGTCTTCGCCGATCTCGGATTGATCGTCGTCGACGAAGAGCAGCGTTTCGGCGTCATGCAAAAAGAGCGGCTCAAGCAGCTGCGTGCCAGCGTGGATGTGATGACGCTCTCGGCGACGCCGATTCCGCGCACGCTGCACATGTCCCTGATGGGCGTGCGCGATCTGTCGCTGATACAAACGGCTCCCAAGAACCGCATGTCCATAAAAACCGTGGTCGTACCCGCCAACGACGCGGTCGTGCAGCGCGCCATTACGGCCGAACTCGATCGCGGCGGCCAGATCTATTACTTGCACAACCGCATCGAATCGATTTACGCAGTCAAGAATGCCCTCGAGCGGCTGGTGCCGCGCGCGCGCATCGCCGTCGGACACGGTCAGATGCGCGAATCGGAAATCGAGCCCATCATGCAAGATTTTATCGAAGGGAAGCTCGATGTGCTCGTCGCCACGACGATCATCGAGAACGGCATCGATATTCCGAACGTCAACACGATCGTCGTCAACGACGCCGACAAATTCGGACTCGCACAGCTCTATCAACTGCGCGGGCGCGTCGGACGCTCCAACCACCAAGCCTATGCGTATCTGCTCTACCAGGCACATAAGTCGCTCTCCGAAGAGGCCAAGGCGCGGCTCGAAGCCATTCGCGAGTTCGCGCACCTCGGCAGCGGCTTGCAAATCGCGATGCGCGATCTCGAGATCCGCGGCGCCGGCAACCTGCTGGGGTCGGCGCAATCGGGCTTTATCGCTTCGGTTGGTTTTGATACGTACTGCCAGCTGCTGGCCGAAGCCATTGCCGAACGCAAAGGACAGCAGGCTGCGCTCGAAGAGCAGCGGGAAGCCGTGATCGACGTCAAGATCGACGCCTACGTGCCCAACGAGTACGTCCCGCAAGTCTCACAGAAGATCGCCATCTATCAGCAGCTGGCGAAATCGCGCACGGAGATGCAGGTCGAAGATATCGCGGCCGGCGTGCGCGACCGTTTCGGCGCGTTCCCAAGACCGCTCGAAAACCTCGTCGAGCTGACCAAACTGCGTGCCATCGCGCTGAAGAAACACGTGACGCGCGTCGTCGTGGACGAGAAACGCTTAACCCTGGGCGTGGGAACGGGCTTTGCGCTTGCTCCCAGCGCGATCTCGCGTTTTCAGGCGCTGACCCAAAATCGCTTTCGTTTCGGCGAGGGGAAGGTGATGGTCGATCTGCCCGCCCTGCACGGCGGAGCGTCGCCCGAAGAAATTTGGATGCCGCTGCTGCGCGAGCTGTTGGAGGCGATTTAGGCCCCGGCGCGAAACGGGCGGCGGTGCTAAAATTTATTTCAATCGCCGCACTGTTGCTTGCGGCCACATTATCCGGGTGCGGCGCGAGCGGCACCGTTCTGACCGTAAACGGCCAGCCGATCACGCGCGATCAGCTCGATACAAAACTCGAAAACAGTTCGTCGCCGGTCACCGCGCGCAGTGTGTTGCAGCTCATGGTCACCGACGATCTGATCGATCAGGACGCGCAAAAAAATAACATCAGCGTCACGCCGGCTGAAATCGCAAAGATCGAAAATCAGTATAAGGCGCAATATCCCGCCAACCAGTGGGACCAGCTGCTGAAGGCGCGCGGCCTGACCGGACAGGACGTTCAAGACCTGATCCGCCGGCAAATCATTTTGGATAAAGCCGTGGGTGCCAACGTGCACGTTCCTCCGAGTCAGATTGCTGCGTACTTCAAACTCAACCACGCGCAGCTCGACACACCGGCCCAAGCGCGCGCGCGTCATATTCTAGTTGCCGATCTGCCAACCGCGCTGAAAGTCGAAGCCGCCCTCAAGGCCGGCCAAGATTTCGCAGCCGTCGCCAAACAGTATTCGATGGATCCCGGCAGCAAAGACGCCGGCGGTGAACTGGGGACGTTCCCGCGCGGCCGCATGGTGCCGACGTTCGATGCCTACGTTTTCAGCGGACCGATCGGCAAGATCAGCTCGCCGATCAAATCGCCGCTGGGCTATCACATCATTCAAATCGAATCGCGCACGCCCGCCGTGAAAGCGACGCTGGCAAACTCGACAGCCAAGATCACGCAAATGTTGCGCCAGCAGCAAGAGAGTCCGCTGATCCAGCAATTCTTGCAGCAATTGCAACAGAGCGCAAAGATCGAAGTCAGCGACCAGCGCTTTGCCGGACTCTTCCCAACGCCGCTTCCGGCCGCGCCCGCACCGGCGGCACCGGCGCCAGCGCAAACGAAGTAGCCGCGCAGGCGCACCATGTTCGTGCGCATCGTCGGGCTGGGGCCGGGCGATCCGGGACTGCTCACGCTAGGAAGTCTCGAGGCGCTGCGCGCATCGCGGCGTGCCGCACTCATGCTCGCACCCGCCGAGCTGACCGACTACATTGCGTCGCAAGGCGTTGAGATCGTCCGCGATCTTATCTCCGATCCGGCGCTCTTCGTGCGCGGCAGCACGGAAGCCATCAACGCTGTCATCCTGAGTCTATCGAAGGACGACATCGCAATCGGCGTGCTCGGCAATCCGCTCTCGGATTTTCCCGGTTTGCCGCAATTGGTGCGCGCGTTGGAAGCGCGCGGAATAAGAACGGAGATCGTTCCGGGAGTTCCGCGCGACACGTTGTCGGCGGCGATCGCGATGCCGCTCGTGCCACTGCCGCCCGCTTCCGTGCATCATACGTGGAACGATCTGATCGAAATCATGGCGCGGCTGCGGCGCTCGTGCCCCTGGGACCGCGAGCAGACGCACCGGACGCTCGTGCCCTATTTAATCGAAGAAACCTACGAAGTCGTCGAAGCGATCGAAAATGCCGACGAAGCGGCGCTGTGCGAAGAGCTCGGCGATCTGCTGCTGCAGATCGTTTTTCACGCGCAGATCGGCAGCGAATCCGGCCGCTTCACCAGCGCCGACGTCATCGATGCGCTTTCGAACAAAATGATCCGCCGTCACCCGCACGTTTTCGGCGAAGCGGTAATCGAGGACGTCGACGCCCAGTGGAAAAATTGGGAGCGCCTCAAAGCCGAAGAAGCGACTGGGCGTAAGCGCCGCAGCCGCCTCGAAGGCATCCCCAAGCATCTGGGAGCCCTCCAGCGCGGCCAGCGCATGCAAGAAAAAGCGGCCCGCGTGGGCTTCGACTGGCCCGCGGTGGAGCAAGTTTTGGACAAGCTCGTAGAGGAGCTGCGCGAACTCGCCGACGCGCGCCGCGCCAAACAGGACGATCCGCACGTGCGCGAGGAGCTGGGCGATGTGTTCTTCACCCTCGTGAATCTCTCGCGCGCGCTGGGGATCGACGCGGAAGCCGCGATGCGCGACGCGAATGAAAAATTCTACAAACGGTTCAGCTTCATGGAAGCCCGCGCCGCCAAGGAAGGCAAATCACTGGCCGAAATGTCGCTGGATGAACTCGAGGAACTGTGGAAGCTGGCAAAGACTTAAAGAGCGTCATTCGCGTGCGCATGTGTTCGAGCGACGCGCACTACGGCGGCAACCTCGTCGATGGCGCGCGCATCCTGGAGCTTTTCGGCGACGTCGCGACCGAGTTGCTCATCAAGTTGGATGGCGACGAAGGCTTGTTCGCGGCATACGACAGCGTCGAATTCTTGGCGCCGGTTCAGGCCGGCGATTACATCGAGGCGGAAGGGCGCATCGAAAGCGTCGGCAACACGTCGCGCACAATGAGCTTCGAAGCGCGTAAGGTCATTGCGGCGCGCCCTGACGTTAGCCCCTCCGCGGCGGACGTATTGGCGAAGCCGATAGTTGTTTGCCGCGCATCCGGCACGTGCGTTACACCGAAGGACAAGAAGCGAAAATAGCTTTCAGGCCGGCAGGTGCTGTTGCAACTGCTTGATGTCGGCGCCGATCTGCTCCACGCGACTCTCAATGCGCTCGACTCGGGTTTCGGTATTCTCTACCCTGGTTTCAATATTTTCTACGCGCGTTTCAATCCGCCACGCGCCGGTCCAGCGAGCCAAAATGGAACTCAAGCGCCTCGAAACGCAGGTCGTGTTCAGCGAGCTTTGCGTCAACGACATTAAAACGCCTATCCATCGTTTCGGCAACGCCATTCCGAAAATCGAGCATAGCGTCCATGAGCTCGCAAGTGGTCGGCCTTCTACTCATAAGCAGTATCAAGCACTACGAACGTTGCCGCGGTGATTCCTTGCAATGAACATAGTGTTGCCGAAACCTCCGCGCTCGAGTGCGCTCCGCCAGCTTCGCGTCGAGGGCGTCAAATCGCCGAAAGAGCTGCTCGAACCGCTCGTAAAACTCATCCCCGGAAATCCAGTAGCGCGTTCAAGATGTCGCGGTTGGTCGGTTCTTCGGGCGACACCCATGCCCGACGAATCAAATGAGACGCTCGTGCGTCTTGCGCTTCCAGAAGAGCTCGTAATACGTGAATTGCAGTAGCACGACCACGACGTACGCGATCGGGTAGCCCATCCAGATGCCGTCGATCCCGTACTTGTGCATGAGTATCCACGCAGCCGGCACCTCGACCGCCCAGATCGCGAAGATGCCGTTGACCGTGGGCCAAAAAACGGCGCCGCTGCTTCGCATCACGCCGCTGAGTACCGACGAGTTGCCGAACAGCAAGTAACTCCAGAGCGTGATCATCAGCAGGCCGTGCGCGATCTCGAGCGGGTGCTTCGACGTCACGAACCATCCTAGAATATTCCACGCGAATATGTAGCAAATCGCGATGATGATCCCGCCGATGACGTAGTTGAGTCCGACGCCGGAGCGGATGACGCTGTTGAGTTTGTCTTCGCGTTTTGCGCCGATGCATTGAGCTCCGAAAATCGAGGCGGCAATACCGATGCTGATAGCCGGGAACTGGACGTAACCGACGATCTGATTGACCGCACCGTACGCAGCTGTTGCGTCCGATCCGAAACGGTTAACGAACGTGATCACCGCGATCTCAGCCAGTGCCACCATGATCACTTGCAGCCCGATGGGGACGCCCAAGCGCACGACAGCCTTAAATATTTTCCAGTCGACGCGCATGTCGCGCATCATCTCGAAATCAAACGACAGTGGATCTTTGCGCCGCGCTAGCAAAGCCAGCAGCGCCACGAAGGCCACAGAGTTGCCGATGTAGCCGGCGATTGCCGCAGAGGCCACACCCAGCCGCGGCAGCCCGGCCCATCCAAGGATGAACGCCGGCGTCAGCACTGCTATCAGTATGGTGCTGACGATCAAGAAATAAAACGGCGTTTGAGAATCGCCCGTGCCCCGGATGAACGTCGTGTAGGCCAGATATGGAAAAAACATCGGACACGAGACGAAGAGAATCTGCGCGTAGACGGTCGCGCCGTTCATGATGTCGGGCGGCGTGCGAATCAAGCGCAACAAATCGGGCGTCAGAAAGATGCCGATCAGTGCGACAGCGATCCCCAGCAGCACGCTGATCGAAAGCGTCGTGCCGGCCACGCGTTTCATCGCGGGCACGTTCCCGCCGCCGAAAGCTTGGCCGATGAGGATCGTGCTGCCGCTCGATAAGCCGATCAAAAACGAAATCAACAAGAAAATAATCGGGAAAATGCCGGAGACGGCGGCCAGGGCCCGTACGCCGATCAGCTGGCCGAGATAGATGCTCGCAACGGTCTGCGAGGCCGATTGCAAAATGTTGCTCAACAACAGCGGCACGAGGAAAATCAAGAACAAGCGCCACATGGGGCGGCTCTCGTCGAAGATGTTCACCTGGCCGCGGCGGGGCGCCGGCCGTGCTGCCGTCATCGGCGCTCCGGTTGGCGAGCAGGGTGCCGATCTCTTTTTCCCGGAAATGGTGCGCGTGCGGCTCGATAAATTCATGAAGGTATCGCGTTTGAGCAAGCGGCGCAGCGAGGCGCACGAAGCGCTCGTGCACGGCCGCATTACAAAGGACGGCAGACCGCTCAAACCCGGCTATGAAGTTCATCCGGGCGACGTCCTCGTGATTCACTACGCGACGAAGTACGTCACCGTACGCGTTCGCGAAGTGCCGCTGCGCATGACTCCCGGCGTCAAGCCCGCAGAGCTCTACGAAATCCTTTCGCAATCGGCGGACGATGCGTAACCTTTCGGCGGATACGAAAGACGCGCTGACGCGCGACATTCCGTCCGAGGCACACTGTCGCGATGCTTTGCTTTCAGGGTTAGCGCTTTATGGCTCGCGCTCGGTTCGCAAGGGTTCGTACTTCATCACGCATCGCAATGCCGTGGCGCGCTTGTTTCAGAAGCTCTCCCCTCGACAAGCTCGGGAGTCCTTCGACAAACTCAGGATGACACCGGGGCGGCGCATCGCGATTCCCGGAGCGAACCGAGAGCGGCCGCGCAAGCCCGTGCGCCGCTGCGATCGCGTCATGGAAGCGCGCGCGGCGTTTCTGACGTGCGGTTCGCTCTCGGCGGGAGCGCAAGGTTACCATTTGGAGTTCGCGCCTTCGGACGGCGAGCTCGCGCAACGCTTGGAATGGATCTTGCGCGCGGTCGCGGGGCGGCCGAAGAAAATGAAGCGCGGCGGCCGCGCCGTGCTGTATTACAAAGACTTCGAGGCCATCGTGGAATTTTTCGGCGTCATCGGCGCGCATTCTGCGGTGCTGCAGCTCGAAGATATCCACGCGCTGAAAGAAACAAAAAATCGCATTCACAGGCTCGTGAACACCGAAGCTGCGAATCTCGAACGCGTTGCCAACGCAGCTGCCGCACAACGCGAGACGATCGAGTTCTTGAGCTCGGCGCACGGATTGCGCCATCTCTCCAAAGCGTTGCGCGAGATCGCAGAATTACGCTTGAATTACCCCGATGAAAGCCTGGCTGAGCTCGGCCGGCGATGCAACCCGCCTATCTCGAAGCCGACCGTCAACAGCCGTTTGACCGCACTGTCACGGCTGGCGCGGCGGCTGCGCGGGGAAACCGCCGCGCGATGACTAAAAACGGGAACCCTATGCGAATCGGAATCAACGGCTTCGGCCGTATCGGAAGAAACTTCAGTAAAGCCCTGCTCGAACGGCATGCGGAGATCGAGATTGCCGCGGTTAACGATCTCACCAGCGCCGCAGAATGCGCGCAACTTTTTAAGTATGATTCGAATTACGGCACGTTCGAAGGCGACGTCTCCTGTGAAGGCGACTCGCTCGTCATTAACGGCCGCAAGATCAAGGTCTTGGCCGAACGCGATCCCGGAAAACTTCCGTGGAAAGATCTCGGCGCGGACGTCGTCATCGAGTCCACCGGGCTATTTACCGATGCAGATAAAGCGCGCGCGCATATTACGGGCGGCGGCGCGCGAAAAGTTCTGATTTCCGCTCCCGCCAAGGGCGAGGATATTACGATCGTCCTGGGCGTTAATGAAGACCGCTACGATCCTGAAAAACACAACATCATTTCCAATGCGTCGTGTACGACGAATTGTTTGGCAACAGCAGTCAAACCGATCGTGGACAATCTAGGTTGGGTCAAAGGCTTCATGTGCACGGTCCACTCCTATACGAACGATCAGAACATCCTCGACGCGCCGCACAAAGATCTTCGCCGCGCGCGCAGCGCCGCGACCAACATCATTCCGACGTCCACCGGCGCCGCAAAAGCGTTGTACCTGACGATCCCGGAAGTCAAAGGAACGTTCGATGGATTCTCTTTGCGCGTGCCGACCCCAACGGTCTCAATGATCTATCTGGTGGCGCAAGTCAAACGCGAAACGACCAAAGACGAAGTCAACCAAATACTCAAGAGCGCCGCACACGGCGATCTCAAGGAATACGTGCAGTACTGCGAGGCGGAGCTCGTTTCGAGCGATTTCAAGAAGTCGCCGTACAGTTCGATCGTCGATTCGCTGCTGACCGGCGCGAACGGCGATCTCGTGCAGATCGCCGCGTGGTACGACAACGAGTGGGGGTATTCGTGCCGGCTGGCTGACCTGACGGCGCTGGTGCTCGAAAAGATACCTGCGCGAGCATAGGAGTGCCGACGCTTCACACGCTCAAAGACGCGGACGTGCGCGGAAAGCGCGTGCTGCTCCGCGAGGACTTGAACGTCCCGATGCGTCCTTCGACAGGCTCAGGACAAGTTCAGATCCTCGATCCGAAGCGCATCGACGCGGCGCTGCCGACGGTGCGCCATCTCACCGGCCAGGGCGCACGCGTGATCATCGTTTCGCACTTGGGCCGGCCCGATGGGAAGCGCAATCCAAGATATACTTTAAAGCCGATCGCAGATGCGCTCGCGGAGCGCCTGCACGCTGATGTTATTCTTGCCTCCGACGTCGTCGGTCCATCCGCGCGTGAAATCTCCGAATCGCTGCGCGATGGGCAGGTCGCCATGCTGGAAAACGTGCGGTTCGAGCCGGGCGAAGAGCAAAACGATCCGCATTTTGCCAAGCAGCTCGCATCGCTGGCCGATCTTTACGTTGACGACGCGTTCGGCACCGCGCACCGCGCGCACGCGTCCACCGAAGGCGTCGCGCATTACCTTCCGAGTTTCGCCGGTTTGTTGATGGAAGCCGAGATTGCCGAACTTTCTAAGCTGCTCGTCGATCCCGAACAGCCGTACGTTTGCGTGATTGGCGGCGCGAAAATCAAAGACAAAGTCGGCGTCTTCAGCAACTTGATGGATCGCGTGAACGCTTTTTGCATCGGCGGCGGGATGGCAAACACGTTCCTGGCGGCGCAGGGCGTGAACGTCGGCGCATCGCTGCGCGACGACGACCTGCAGCCGGCTCGCGCGATGCTGGAATTGGCGCAAGCCCGCGGCGTTTCGATGATGCTGCCCGTGGACGCCGTCGTTTCGTCGAGTTTCGACAATGACGCCGGCGCGCGCACGGTCGATCTCGACGCCGTCGGCGACGCAATGATTCTCGATATCGGACCAAAAACTGCTGCAGCATATGCAAAGACCATCGAAACGGCGCGGACCGTCGTCTTCAACGGACCGATGGGCGTTTATGAAAAGACTCCCTATTGTGAAGGCACGCGCATCGTAGGCGAAGCCATGGCGCGGTCTACGCAGCGGGGTGCGCGCACCGTGGTCGGCGGCGGCGACGCAGCGGCCGCGGCGGATGAACTCGGCTTCGCCGGTAAGGTAACGCACGTCAGCACGGGCGGCGGCGCAACACTGGAGTTTCTCGAAGGCAAGGAGCTTCCCGGCATCAAGGCGCTGCAACGATGAGAAGACTCATCTGCGCCGGCAACTGGAAGATGCACAAGACGGCGCGCGAAGCCGCCGATTTCGTCAAGACTTTTCTGCCGCTCGCGGCGGCCGTGCCCGGTCGCGTAGAGATCGTGCTGTGTCCGCCGTTTACGGCGCTCGCCGCCGTTTCGCAGCTGCTGACGACCGGTCGCGTGCAGCTGGGCGCGCAGGACATGCACTGGGAGCGCAGCGGAGCTTTTACCGGCGAGATCTCCGGGCCGATGCTGTGCGACTTGGGCGTGCAGTACGTCATCGTCGGACACTCCGAACGGCGCGAATACTTCGGCGATACCGATGCAATCGTGCGGCTGAAAACCGCGGCGGCGCTGGAAAATGGATTGACGCCGATCGTCGCAGTCGGCGAAACGCTCCCGGTTCGCGACGCAGGCAACACTTCGGAGCACGTCATCGCGCAGACGCGCGCCGCGCTCGAAGGCTTGAGCGCCCCGCAACTCGCGCGCATCGTGCTGGCATACGAACCGGTCTGGGCGATCGGCACCGGGCGCAACTGCGATCCGGCCGAAGCGAATAAGGTGATGTCCGAGATACGTTTGTGCATCCCGGGATTGAACGATGTACCGATTCTGTACGGCGGAAGCGTCAAGGCGGAAAACATCGCAGCGTACACGGCGCAACCTGAGATCGACGGCGGACTCGTCGGCGGCGCATCCCTCGATCCGGCGGTGTTTGCGCAGCTTTGCGCTGCTGCGGGCGACGCAAGGGTGTCATCCTGATAAAGTGTCATCCTGAGCGAAGCATTTCGCCTTTAGCGAAATGCGAAGTCGAAGGGCGCCCGAGCGCAGTCGAGGGCTCTCGCCTCCGCGCGCTATGCGCGCTTCGCTCGAGCGTGGTTCGACAAACTCACCATGACACAATAAAGCCCACCATGGCGCAGCCACGATGACACGGCGCGACACCGCATGACGCTAAGGTTTCGGCCGCTCGTCATCTGTGTGCTCGATGGCTGGGGATGCCGCGACGACCTGCACGGGAACGCGATCGCAACTGCTGTTCTGCCGAATTGGAACGGATTTTTCGCACGTTATCCTTGGACGATGCTGGAAGCCAGCGGCGAACACGTCGGGCTTCCCAAGGGCGTCATGGGAAACAGCGAAGTCGGCCACACCAATATGGGAAGCGGCCGCGTCGTACCGCAGGGCGTCACGATCATCAACGAAGATATTCGCGCGGGCGAATTCGCGAAGAACGCTGCGCTGCAGGCGTGCATCGCTCACGTCAAGCGAAGCGGCGGAACGGTTCATCTGCTCGGCCTAGCCTCCGACGGAAAGGTTCACAGCTCGCTCGATCACCTTTTCGCGCTCGTAGATGCTTTACACACGGCCGGCGTGCCGCTGGCCGTGCATGCCTTCCTCGACGGGCGCGACGTGCCGCCGCGCTCTGCAGAAATTTTTCTGCAGGTCTTACAAGCCAACCTGAACGCCGCCGGCGCACCGGATGCGATCAAGACGGTCATCGGCCGCTTCTACGCGATGGATCGCGATAACCGGTGGGAGCGCACGGACGCCGCGTTCGACGCTATCGCGAACGCCCGCGCCCAGTTCGATGAACCAACGGCCGAAGCTGCGCTGGCGGCCGCGTACGCGCGCGGCGAAGACGACGAATTCGTAAAACCCACGACGATCGCGAGCGGCCTGCCGGTTCGCAGCGGCGACGCGTGCATCTTCTTCAACTTCAGGCCGGATCGGGCGCGGCAGCTCACCGTCGCATTCAACCGCGCCGGGTACCACGACTTTCTGTTCGCGACGATGACCAAATATGACGAAACGTTTCCTAATCCGGCGCTTTTCGGCCCCCGTCCGCAATCGGATACGTTCGGGGAGATCGCTGCGCGCGAAGGTCTCCGGCAGTTGCGCCTCGCCGAAACGGAGAAGTACGCCCACGTCACTTATTTTTTCAACGGCGGACGAGAAGACGTATTCGCAAACGAAGATCGCAAGTTGATTCCATCGGACCGCAGCATCGCGACGTACGATCTCGCGCCGGCGATGCGCGCCAGAGAGATAACGGATTATGCAGTCGACGCAATCGAAGCCGGCACCTATGACGTCATCGTCATGAACTATGCTAATGCGGATATGGTCGGACATACCGGTAAGTGGGAGCCGACGATTGAAGCGCTGCAAACTCTGGACGAATGTCTCGGCCGTCTGGCGAGATCGGTGCTTTCGGCAAACGGCCTGCTTGCGATCACGGCCGACCACGGCAACGCCGAAGACAAAATCGATCCGCAAGGCAATCCGCTGACCGCGCACACCACCAATCCCGTGCCGCTACTGCTGATCGCCAAAGACTTCACGTGCACGCTCAAACCAGGCGGAAAACTCGGCGACGTCGCGCCGACGCTGCTGCATTTGGCCGGCCTGCCCGTGCCGGCCGCGATGACCGGTGACGACCTAGTGGCATGAACATTGGAAAAATCGATCTGGCGCTCGTGCTCGGCAGCGGCCTGTCGGAGATTCTCGCGCAGCGCGCGGCTTTCGAGCATATCCCCTTTGCAGAGCTGAAGCTTCCGGTTGCGAAGCTGGCCGGCCACGCGGGCGAGGCGCTCGTCGGCGATTGGCATGGCAAACGTGTTTTGGCTTTTGCGGGACGCGTTCACGGCTATCAAGGCTTTACGGCGAAAGACGTTACGCGATCGGTCGTATTGGCGCGCGATTCTGGCGCCAGGACCTTGCTGCTGACCAACGCCGCCGGCGCGATCAACGAACAATTTCGCGCGGGCGACCTCATGCTTATCAAGGACCACATAAATCTTACCGGGATGAATCCGCTGGTGGGAACCGAGTTGCAAGATCCCTTCGTCAATATGACAAACGCGTACAGTCCGCGTCTGCGCGCCGCGGCGCGCGGCGTGGACGGCAACCTGCGCGAAGGCGTGTACGCCGGATTGCTCGGGCCGAATTATGAAACGCCGGCCGAAGCGCATTATCTGCGCACGATCGGCGCCGACGCCGTCGGAATGTCGACCGTGTTGGAGACGATTGCGGCGCGCGCAGCCGGCATCGAAGTTTTCGGCGTCAGCCTGATCACGAATTCCGTTGCGGCAGCGGATACTTCACACGCCGAAGTGACCGAAATCGCAAAAGGCGCCGCGGCCCGGCTTGCAAACTTATTGGACGGCGTAATAGCTGCCGCTTGAGTCTACGCCCAAGCCGCGGCCGGCGACCGTAATGCCGCGAGTCGCGTGATCCCAAAATCCGAATACAACAATGGCCGACGGGCGCAGTCCGGTAAAAAGTCTACGCGCGCGCTGAGAGATCGCTAACGCATCCTTGACCCAGCGCGGATGTTCCCGCGGCAGACTGGGGGTTTCAAGTTCGTCGTCCGGCGGCACGACGCGCACCCCGCGCGCTTGCATCCAACCGCGGGCGAGGCTTTTCCTGAAGCCGTCGCTCGAACCGTTCGCCAGATTTTGCACCGCGATTTCCAGTCGCGCTTGCGCCGCCGACATCGCGCTTGCCGCCCATGCTATGCCATCCATGGCCGCATGGTACGGGCTGCTCGTGACCGAAAGATGGCCGAGTTATGAAAGCGACTCGCGCGCTGCTCGCGGTTCTACTGCTCGCCGGATGCTCGCAGCCCGCGCCTCAGAGCGGCGCAGATGCAATCGCGGCCCGCGAAGACACAGCGCTGCAGCCGCTAAAAGCGCAGTACAAACCGGTGATCAACGGGATCGACGTCAAGGGCACGACCCTCGACATCTTCGTCGATGCGGATCAATTTAATTCGATGGACGACGCGCTCCAAGTTCAAATGAAGGCGCAGGTTTTGAAACGCTGGAGCGCGGCGTGGAAATCCAATCATCCCGGCCGGCACGCCACGCTGCGCGTGCGGCTGCGCAACTACTTCGGCGAAGAACTCTTCAGCGAATCAGCAAAAGTTTAGCACGCGCTGCGTGAACTCGCCGGTCGAGAGCGCTTCTTCGCCCGCTTGGGCTAAGTCCGCAGTGCGCGCGCCGTTCGCAAACGCTTGCTCGACCGCACGTTCGATCTTCGCGGCTCCGGCTTCGTCGTCCAAACTGTGCCGCAGCAGCATCGCGGCGGAAAGTATCGCCGCGGTGGGATTGGCGATTCCGCGCCCTGCAATATCCGGCGCGGTGCCGCTGATGGGCTCGTAGAGCCCAAATTGCTTTCCGGGCGTGCCTTTCGTGCCGAGGCTCGCACTCGGCAGGTTTCCGATCGAACCGGTCAGCATCGCCGCTTCGTCCGACAGAATGTCGCCGAACATGTTCTCGGTTAGCAGCACATCGAATTCAGCCGGGCGCCGCACCAGCTGCATCGCGGCGTTGTCGACCAGCAAATGCGCGACCCGCACGCCGGGATAGTCCGGTGCGAGCCGGTCGACGACTCGCCGCCAAAGCCGCGAGGTCTCCAAAATGTTTTGCTTGTCAACCGACGTCACGAGTTTGCGCCGGCCGCGCGCGAGTTCGAATGCGACGCGCGCGATGCGCTCGATTTCCGGCGCGCGATAAAACATCGTGTCGACGGCTTCTTCAATACCGTCGGCGCCGGTGCGCTGTTCTTTCGGCTTGCCGAAATAAATGCCGCCGACCAATTCGCGCACGACGATCAGATCGAGATCTTTTAGCAGCTCGGGCCGCAAGCTCGACGCAGATTCGAGTCCGGGGAAAAGGCGAACCGGCCGGAGATTTGCGTAAAGCTCGTAGTCGCGGCGCAGCAGAAAGAGCGCATACTCCGGACGTTCGGCAAGCGGCTTGCCGTCGTATTCGGGCAGGCCGACGGCGCCGAAAAGAATCGCGTCGGATCGATCGCAGAGCGCGCGCGTTTCGTCGGGCAGCGCGGGTTTGCCGGCGTGCAGCGCGGCGCCGCCGGCCGGCGCGTGCACGCATTCGACATTCGGGCGCACCTTTTGTAGAACGCTAACCGCAGCGCTCGTTACTTCGGGCCCGATGCCGTCGCCGGGCAGAACCGCGATCGTGCTAATAAACAGTGATGCGGTTGGTGTCGCTTAGATCGGTCTGCTCGTCCGCCGTGGCCGGCTGCGCAGCTTCGACGCTTGCCTGACCGCCGTTGTTTTGTGGCACGGCTCTTTCCAACAGCGCGAGATGCGTCATGAGTAGACCGCGCAGCTCGCCGCGCGCCTTCTCCGCAGCTTCGTTGGCGCGCTGATGTTCGCGCCGGGCGTCGGCCGCAGCTTCGGTGAACGTCGAAATCTCGCGCTCCGCCGCGATCCGCGCCTGTTCTTTGATGAGGTCGGCTTCTTTGTGCGCGGAAGCTTTGACTTCATCGGCGGTGCGCTGAGCCAGCAGCAGCGTATTTTGCAGCGACTCTTCCATCGCTTTGAAGTGACTGATGCGTTCCTTGAGGTCGGCGATTTCGGCTTCGAGCGCGGCGCGATGCTGTGCGTCGTCTTCGAGCGTTTCGATAACTTCGTCGAGGAATTGATCAACTTCCGCGCGATCGTAACCCTGCAGCGCCTTCTTGAAGGTTTTGTGCTGGATATCAACGGGCGTGATTCTCTGCATAGTCATCCTCTATTGGAAAGAAAATCGAGCGAACCGTCGGCCATCATTGACTCGCGCAAGCCCTGCGAGTTGACGACGACGCCTGCCGGCACGATCAGGTAAATTGCTTCGGCCAGCTTCTGAATCTTGCCGTCGATCGTATACGCGACGCCGGACGTAAAATCAACGACCCGCTGGAGCAGCGAGCGATCGGCGTTTTGGAGATTGACGATCACGACTTGGCGGTTGCGCAGCGCGTCGGCGATCTCGGTGACGTCGCCGAATGTCCGCGGCGCGTAGACGCTGACTTCCGTTCCGCCGCGGCGGGAAACACCGCTCAACGGAACGACGTTTCGCGAGCCTTCCTCCGCATACAGATCGTCTTCTTCATCGTTCATCGAAAAGAACGAACCGATCCTAGTAAACATGCTCATGTCAGCCTCACTTTATCAGAAACTTCGACGGCCTGGCGGCTAGACCCGCGCAGGCGCCGGCCTCGGGCCGAACAGGTAGCTGCCCAGCCGCACCATGGTCGAACCGGCGCGCAGGGCCTCGCGCCAGTCATCGGACATGCCGAGCGAAAGCGTCGTGCCGCCGATCGTTTTGAAGACCCCCGCCGCGAGCTCGAATGCGCGAGACGTGTCGGCGCGCGACGCGCCGAGCGGCCCGATCGCCATGACGCCGTCCAGCAGCAGGCTCTCCTGCGCGCGCAGCTCGCGTGCGAGCTCCGGCGCGTCCTCGGGCCGGACGCCGAAGCGGTCGGCCGGTGAAATATTGAGCTGAATGAGGATTGGAAGCCGTTTGCCGGCGGCGGCCGCCGCCTTCGCGAGCGCGAGCCCGGCCTCGATCCGGTCGACGCTTTGTACGATGTCGAATGTCTCGACGATCGCCTTGGCTTTATTGCTTTGCACGTGGCCGATGAAGTGCTTGGTAAACCCTTCGACAGGCTCAGGGCTTCCCTCAAGAAAGGAAGCGAATTTCGCGCGCGCTTCCTGCAGATAGTTTTCGCCGATCTCGGTCGCGCCGGCTGCGATCGCCTCCGCTATCGCAGTCGCGGGCAGCGATTTCGTTACCGCCACGATCCTCACGTGCGCCGGAATCTCCGCTCGCAGCTGCGCCCACCGCTCGGCAATCATGCGGCGGGGGAAGCGTCCGTGTGAACCCCTCTGCGGTAGCAGACGTATAGCATGATCACACCGATTGCGATCATCGGCAGCGCGTAGAGCTGGCCGCCGGTAATGCCGTGCCACGAAAAGTCGGCTTGTCTCCAGATCTCGGCGATCGAACGCGTGATGCCGTACAGCGTGAACCAACTCCAGGCCACTACGCCGTCGGGCGGACGGCGCTTATAGATGAAGAGCACGATAAGCAGCGTTAGCGCGTCGAGAATCGCTTCGTAGAGCTGCGAGGGATGACGATACAACGGTCCCCAATCCGCGGTGCTGCCGGGAATCATGCACCACGGCCGGTCCGGTTTGCAGACGTCGCCCCACAGTTCGTCGTTTATGAAATTGACGAAACGTGTGAGCGTGATGCCGACGGGCAGAAGCACGACCATTTCGTCGCCCAGCACGCTGAACGAGAGCCCGGGATGCTTGCGCAGAAAGAGAATGGTCGCGAGGATAGTCACGATCATCGCGCCGTGGAAAGCCATACCGCCGTTCCACACCGCAATGAAACTGATCGGGTTGCTCAGGTAAGACGACAGGTTGTGTTTGCTGATGATGTCGTTGATTACGAAAAACAGGCGGCCGCCAACCAAAACGCCCACCAGCGCATACACCAAGAAATCTTGAATCTGGTCGCGCGTCAAACCCAGGCGGCGCATGCCTGCCGGACGGCTCATCCAGAGATACACCGCCACGAATCCGACTAAGTACGATATGCCGTACCAATGAATGTTGATGCGCCACAAGTGAATGGCGATCGGATCGATGTTGGGGTATGTGAACCAATGATTCAAGAGCGGTCCTGTCAAAAGAAGCTCGCGTGACCACGCACGTCAGCGCTGGGATTGCGTTCCTGGCGGGCCTCGTTTCCTTCATCTCTCCCTGCGTCCTCCCGCTGGTTCCGGCTTATCTCTCGTTCCTGACCGGTTCGAGTATAGAAGAATTGCAGAGCAATCTGGCGGCGCCGGCGCGAGCTCGCGTCATCTTGCACGCGATCGCGTTCATCATCGGGTTTACGATCGTTTTCGTCGCGCTCGGTGCCTCGGCCAGCGCAATCGGCGCAACGCTCAAAGCCAATCGCCACGTGATCGCGCAGATCGGCGGCGTAATCATCATCGTCTTGGGTCTGCAGATGATCGGCGTCTTCCGCCTCAAGTTTCTGGCTATGGACAAGCGCTTGCATCTGCAGCCGGGTAACCGCTCGCTGTTTGCCTCGGGGATCGTCGGAATTGCGTTCGCGGCGGGTTGGTCGCCCTGCATCGGGCCGATTCTCACGGCGATCCTCGCAATCGCATCGCAGAGCGGCGGTGCCGCCCAAGGCGCATGGCTGCTCTTCATTTACTCGATGGGTTTGGCGCTGCCGTTCTTCGCGATGGCGCTCGCGTTCGGCGCGGTGCTGCCCGCGCTCAACCGCATCAAGCGGTTCTTGCCCGCGATCGAAATGGCGGCCGGAGTCTTCATGGTTCTCGTGGGCATCGTACTCGTCACCGACTCGTTCCTTACAATCGCAGGAAGGCTCTATCAGTATGTACCGACGCCAAAGATCTGACACGCTGCAGCTCTTCGTGGTCGCGGCGCTGGTCGTGGCTGCGGATCAGCTGAGCAAGCGGTACATCGCGACGCACTTCTTGCCGGGCGAAAGCCGCCTCGTGATTCCGGGCTTGCTGCGCTGGACGTACGAGCAGAATCAGCACGGAGCGTTCGGATTGTTCGGAGATTCGCCGGCTTTGCTGATCGCGATGGCGGCCGTCGTGCTGGCCGTCTTTTGGCTTTCATTTCGCGATCAAGCCCGGAACTCGCTCGTCGTGCGCGT
>PLLF01000066.1:0-7025 GCA_003140855.1 Vulcanimicrobiota bacterium | reverse complement strand
CATCGATTTTTACAAAATCTGGCCGAACATTTTCGACGTCGCCGACTCCTGCATCACGGCCGGCGTTATTCTGCTGATCCTCGCAAGTCTTGCGACTCGCCGCCGCGCCTGAAGACGCCGGCAAGCGCGCCGACCTCGTCGTCGCGCACCGCGCCGGCATATCCCGTTCGCTCGTAGCAGAAGCTGCGGCACGAGGAGCGCTGCGCGTAAACGGCGCTTCGGTAAAAGGCAGCCACATTCTCGCTGCGGGCGATGCGATCGAGTGCGACGTTCAACCGCGACCTCCGCTTGTCGTAGAAGCTGAATCGATCGACATTCCGATCATCTACGAAGACGACGACGTGATCGTAATCGACAAACCCGCCGGCATGGTCACGCATCCCGCGCACGGCGCGACGAGCGGCACGCTCGTGAACGCGATATTAGGACACGTGGGCTCGCTCCCCGGAGACCCTTCGACGCGCTCAGGACAGGCCGAGTTGCGGCCAGGATTAGTTCACCGCTTGGATCGCGACACGTCGGGACTCTTACTGGTGGCGAAAAACCCGGAAGCGTTGAGCTTTCTTTCAAAGGGCATGAAGGCGCGCCATATCTCGCGCGAATATCTCGGACTGGCCGTAGGAATTCCAACGCCGCCTAAAGGCACCATAAACGGCGCGATCGGCCGCGACCCACACAATCGCTTGCGGTACGCGATAACGTCGGACGGGAAGCCGGCGATCACGCACTACGAAGTGCGCGAACGCTTGACGAAGGCGGCCGAGTTGCTGTTCCGCCTCGAGACGGGGCGAACGCACCAAATCCGCGTGCACATGGCCGCGATGGGAAATCCGCTGGTCAACGATCCCGTCTATGGGCGTACCGATCCACGCTTCGAACTTCCGGGGCAAGCGCTGCACGCTTGGCGGCTAGGATTCTTGCATCCGCGCACGCGCGAGCGCATGAGTTTCGAAGCGGAACCACCGCCTGAATACCAAGCGGCGAAGCAAATACTGTCAGCGTCATCGTGAACTTCGTCCTACAAAAAACCGACAGCACCGCGCGTCGTGGAACGTTGCATTTAACGCATGGGAACGTCGAGACGCCGGCGTTCATGCCGGTTGGAACGGGCGCGACCGTAAAAGGGCTGACGCCCGAAGAGCTGCGCAACGCGCATTCGCAAATCATTCTTGCGAATACCTATCACTTGTGGCTGCGCCCCGGCTTGGACGTACTCGTCGCGGCGGGCGGGCTGCACAAATTCATGCAATGGGACGGCCCGATCCTCACCGACAGCGGCGGCTTTCAAGTTTTCAGCCTGCAAGCGCGCCGCGAACTCGACGACGACGGCGTGACGTTTGCATCGCATCTCGACGGCAGTCCTCAGCGCTTCACTCCCGAGAGCGTCATCGCATTTCAGGAAGCGATCGGCGTGGACATAGCGATGGTCCTCGACGTCTGCGTGCAGCTGCCGGCGGATCCCGCCACAACCGCGCGCGCAGTTGAGCTGACGACCGAATGGGCGAAACGAAGCTTCGCAGCTCACACGCGTAAAGAAACGGCGGTCTTCGCGATCATGCAAGGCGGGCTCGATCGAACCGCGCGCGAGGCGAGCGCGCAGGCCATCGTCGCGCTCGATTTTCCCGGATACGCGATCGGCGGACTTTCAGTCGGTGAATCGCGCGAGCAAATGCACGAACTGGCGCGTTTTTCGGCGGCGCTCTTGCCGGCAGAAAAACCGCGCTATCTCATGGGCGTCGGAACGGTTCGCGACGTGTTAATCGCGGTCGATTGCGGCGTGGACATGTTCGATTGCGTCTACCCGACGCGCTGCGGACGCAACGGCCGCGCGATGACGCGTACCGGCGAATTCGCGATTCGTAACGCACGTTACGTGCGCGATTTCACCTCGCTCGATCCCGATTGCGCTTGTTTCGTCTGCACGAGGTTCACGCGCGCTTACCTCGCGCATCTCTTCCGGTCGAACGAGATGCTCGGCCCTCGCTTGCTTTCGTATCACAACCTATTTCTGCTGAACGACCTCATGCGCGACGCCCGCGCAGCCATCGAAGCAGGGAGCTGGCAAAAGTTTCGCGATAGCGTTCTGCACGCATGAGAATGCCGGCAATCTTCTTCGGCCACGGCAACCCGATGAACGCGCTTGCGGGTAACGCTTACACGCAGGCCTGGAGCAAAATCGGCGCCGGCATTCCGCGGCCCAAAGCAATCCTGGCAATCTCCGCGCACTGGTACGTGCCGTACGTTGCGGTGACGGGCATGAAAGAGCCGCGTACGATCCACGACTTCGGTGGGTTTCCGCGCGAGCTGTTCGAGTTTGCATATCCGGCCCCGGGCGATCCCGCGCTCGCCATGCGCATCCGCGAGCTGCTCGAGCCGGTGGACGCCGGCCTCGACAGCCAATGGGGTTTGGATCACGGTACGTGGTCGGTGCTCTGCCACGTGTTTCCGCACGCCGACATTCCGGTGGTGCAGCTGAGCATCGACGAAACGCAACCGCCGCAGTTTCATTTTCAAGCCGGAAAACTTTTGGCGCCGCTGCGCGATGAAAACGTGCTCGTGATCGGCAGCGGAAATATCGTGCACAACCTGCACGCCTACGCGTGGGGCCGCCATCCGGCCGAGCCCTTCGACTGGGCGGTACGATTCGACGGCCGCGTGCGCGAGCTGCTGGCTGCGAACGACATGGCGTCGCTAGTCGATTACGAATCGCTTGGCCGCGACGCGCTGCTCTCGGCTCCGACGCCCGACCACTATCTGCCGCTGCTCTACATCGCGGGGATGCTGGCCGACGAGGATCCCATTTCCTTTCCGGTGGCCGGCATGGATGGCGGATCGATATCTATGCTGTCTGTCCAATTCGGAGGTTAACGTGCGAAAACTGACCTTGCCCCTCGCCATCGTTGTGTTTCTCTGCGCGTGCGCGAACAATTCGGCGACATCGGGTAGTGCAAAATCCGCCGCAGTAACCGCCGCCGCCAACGGGCGAATGATCTACCTGACCGGCAAGGATGCTGCCGGTTTTCGAATACTAGCGCAACAGCCGCCGCTGCGCACGTCGTGCGCGGCGTGCCATCGTCCGAACGGCTCGGGCGGCGTGCACTTGCCGGGCGGCGCCGTGAGCGCCGACTTACGGCACAAAGCGCTGATCGTCGATCAGAAGATTCCGTACACGCTGGCGACTCTGGAGCGCGCCATCTCGACGGGAATCGACAACCTAGGAAAGCCGCTCGACCCCGTGATGCCGCGCTGGAACATGACGCCGCGCGATTTGCACGATGTAGCGTCGTACGTTCTGACGCTTCACTAGTGCCCTGGTGGCCCTAGTGTCGTGGTGGCCCTAGTGAGCGATCGCGCTAATCCCCTAAAGCGCCCGTACAATCGCTGCGCAAGGCGCGCAAAGCGACGGATGCTCCGGATCGGTGCCAAGCTGCAAGTATTTCCAGCAACGCTGGCATTTCGAACCTTTGGCGGGTTGCAAGTAGACGCGGCGTTCCTCGCCGTTGCCTTCGACGCGCTCGACATTTGAAACGACCAGCGCCTCGCGCAGTCCGTCGCCCAGCGCCGTCACGTCGTTGAGTAGCGCCGCGGGAACGACGACGCTGCTCGCGTCCGTTTCGAAATCGCGCGGGGATTCGTTGGCGGCTACCTGCTGACGCAGGTCTTTGAGCAGCTGCCACAGCGCGGCCGATTCTTCGCCGGCCGGATGTCCGGTTTCCGGCGTGAGATCGAAGACGCTGTCGTGCTCGCCGCGCAGTTCTTGCGGCAACGCTTGCCACGCTTCTTCGGCTGTGAACGAGAGCAGCGGCGCGATAACCGCCAGCATCTGCCACAAAATATGAAAGATGGCGCTTTGCGCGCTGCGCCGGCGCGGCGCGTCCGCGGCGCTTGAATACAACCGGTCTTTGAGCGCGTCCAAGTAAAAGCTCGAGAGATCCTCGCCCTCGAAGCGCACGATCTCCAAGTACGCGCCGTGCAGATCGTACGCGCGCAGCAGCTCGCGAACGCGCCCAACCCAACGATCGGTCTGTTCGCACGCCAAAACGTCGAGCGGTTCCATGCGGTCGCGCTGGATCAATGCGCCAGGGACAACGTCGCCCAGATTGCTGACCATGAAACGCAACCGGTTGCGGACATTGCGGTAAACGCGGCTGACTTGTTCGATGACGTTCGGCCCAAAGCGCACGTCGTCCACGAATTCGACCGAAGCCGCCCACAATCGCAGCACGTCCGCGCCCCATTTTTGCATCGCGTCCTGCGCGTCGATGCCGGTGCCGAGCGACTTGCTCATGGGCCGTCCGCTCTCGTCGTTGACCCAGCCGTTTTTCACGACGTGCCGGTACGGTGCGGCGCCCTTGACGGCCGTCGCCGTTACGATCGAACTACGAAACCAGCCACGATATTGATCACCGCCTTCAAGAACGAGATCCGAAGGCCACGGCAATCCGTTCTTGCCGAGCACCGCCAAATGCGTCACGCCCGATTCGAACCAGATGTCGACGATGTTCTTTTCTTTTTCGAAGCCCGTTCCGCGGCATTTTGAACAGGCGAAGTTCGCGGGCAGAAAACTCTCCACGGGATCGATCCACCACGAGTTGGCGCCGCGTTCCCGAAATTTGGCCGCCGTGATCCGCGCGACCTCGGGGTCCAGAATCGATTCGCCGCACGCCGTGCAGACGACCGCCGGAATCGGCGTTCCCCACGTGCGCTGGCGCGAGATGCACCACTCAGGATGCGTTTCGAGCATCTGCGCGATGCGCTCTTGCCCCCATGCCGGCGTCCACTGCACCGTGCGAATGTTTTCAATCGTGCGCACGCGCAACCGGTTTTGGTCCATCGCGATGAACCACTGCGCCGTCGCGCGGAACACCACCGGGTTGTGGCAGCGCCAGCAATGCGGATAGCTGTGTTCGAAATCGAATGCCGCCCAAAGCGCGCCACTCGCGCGCAAATCCTCGACGATCTTCGGGTTGGCCTTCCAAATGTGCAAGCCGGCGTACGGACCGGCATCGGCCGTAAAGACGCCGCGCGAATCGACGGGATTGACGATCGGCAGATTATACTTTACGCCGGTCTCAAAGTCGTCGGCGCCGTGTCCCGGTGCAGTGTGCACCGCGCCCGTGCCCGTTTCCATGTCAACGTAATCCGCGAGTACAATCGGCGAATCGCGATCCATGAACGGATGACGGACCGCCAGCCCTTCCAGGGCGCTGCCCTTTGCGCTTCCGATTTTTTGCGCATCCCTAAACCGATCGCCCAGCGCTTTTTCGGCGAGCGCTTCGGCCACGATCACCGCTTCATCTCCAACGTCGTACAAACCGTACTCCGCATCGGCGCGCAACGCGATCGCGGCGTTTGCGGGCAGCGTCCACGGTGTAGTGGTCCAAATGAGGATTGAAACTTTGGATGGCCCCTCGACTGGCGCGGCTGCGCCGCGCTGCTCGGGGTCCTTCGACAAGCTCAGGATGACATTCAAGAGAGCCTTGCGTTGTGCGTCGTTTGCCGTAAAGCGAACATAGACGGACGGCGAGACGCGCGGCTTGTATTCAATCTCCGCTTCGGCCAGCGCGGTTTCGTCGTGAATGCACCACAGCGTCGAACGCAAGCCTTTGTAGATTTGGCTCTTTGACGCGAGCTCCCCGAGCGTTTCAACAATTGTCGCTTCGTACTCGGGATCGATCGTGCGGTACGGATGCTGCCAATCGCCGAAAGCGCCCATGCGCATGCGCACCGTCCGCTGACGGTCCAGCCAATACAACGCGCGCTCTTTGCATTTCTCGCGCAATTCAATCGGATCGACGTCGTGAAAGTCTTTGATCTTCAGATGCTTGAGCGTTTCAAGCTCGATCGGCAAACCGTGCATGTCCCAGCCCGGCACGAACTTCGCCCATCTGCCGCCGATCAGCGCGATCTTCACGAAGATGTCTTTGAGGACCATGTTCAGGAAGTGGCCCATGTGCAACTCGCCGTTGGCATACGGCGGGCCATCGTGCAAAATCCACGGACTGCTGCGCGCGTTACGTTCGAGCCGGCGTTCGTAGGTGCGCCGCTCTTCCCACCACGCAACGCGATCCGGTTCCCGTTTCGGCAAATCTGCCTTCATCGGAAAGGTCGTTTTCGGTAGGTTCAGCGTGTCGCGATAATCGCGTTCGACCGTGCCGCTCATTCGGCCGGCCTTTCCGCGATCAGCTCGTCGAGCACTTCGAAGTTGCGCATCGCCAAACGTTCGAGCGGTTCGCGCGCCGCCAGCAAATAGTCGCGCAACGAATCGCGGCGGTTGCAGAGATCGTCGATCGCGGCGTCGATCGCTTCCGGCGTCGGCTTCGCCTCGGGCGTTTCCAGCGAAAAGAGCGGCGGCAGCGGATAGGCGAGATCGCTGCAAAATGCGCTGACCTTCGGGTCGTAGGGAATGGCCAGGAACGGAACGCCTTGACGCGCCGCCAGGATCAGCGAATGCAACCGCATACCGACCAAAACCCGCGCGGCGCGAATGATGTTTGCGGCGCGCGCGAGCGAAGCCTCAGACAACAGTACTGCGGCTGTCCGGCATTTGCGAATGACCATGGTGGAAACTTCCGCGTCGGACGCTCCGCCCAAGGGAAGGAACGCGACCCGCAGCCCGTGCTGTTCGCTCAGCCTATCGACGGCGCGCGCCACCGATTCGATCCGTTCTTTCATGCCGTTCGCTTTGCGCACGCTCACGATCGCGAACGGATCGCTTTGCGGCCCCAGTCCTTCCGCCGACAGATCGACCGCTTCCTCGGGAGCTTCGAACAAGAAGGCCGGATCCGCTGTCCGCTCGACGCGCACATCGGGCAGCAGCGAGCTCAGCAGCGCTTTCGATTTGTCGTCCCGGACGGTCGCGCCGGCAATGCCTTTGCACGTTTCGCGCACGACGGTTCTTCCCCAAAAATCCAGCGGTCCGATCGACTGCGCGAAGATCATCGTCGTCCGTCCCGCGCGTACTGCCGCGCGAATGATGCCCGTGTAGTAGATCAGGCTGCGCAAGCTCGTTGCGTTTTGCAGCA
>PLLF01000082.1 GCA_003140855.1 Vulcanimicrobiota bacterium | reverse complement strand
TTGCTGCGGGGAGTTTTCCATTTGAGATTCGCCACTAGATATCTCCGTTACACTCGCATTTTGCAGTATTTCTATTCTCTCCGCAGCGCGGACAGATGCCCTGGCAGTCCTCTTTGCACAATAACCCAATCGGTATCGCGCTGCAAACCAGCTCCGTCGTCAGGTCCGCGACATCGAGGCGTTCCCCTGCCAAAACGTTGCTGGCCTCGAAGGGACCGTTTTGCAGGCTCGATCCGGCTTCGACCTGCTCGTCGACCTCCAGATGCATTTCGCCGGAGAGTTCGGCCAAGCAACGCGCGCAGTCGCTGTGAATCGTCGCCGCCACCGAGCCGCTGATTTCGAGCAACTGCCCGGAGGCTTGCAGTTCGAGGTGCACGCTGGCCGGTTCGGGGAACGTGACCCCCTCAAAAGGGGCCAGCGGCACCCGGTCGTCCACGACCATCCGCTGGCGGTTACCCGCCAGCAATCCACCAACGTCGACTTTGTGCGCAGAAGCCATAACATAGAGGAAGGCCCCGCCGGGGGCCCTCCAAACTCGACCCATTGTAGACCCCCCTCCGGGCCTTGTCAAACGGGTTCGTCAGCGGTATAGACCCTCGCATGATCGAATCGGCGAGCCCCGGCCTTGCGGCCCGCGACCTAGCCCGGCACGGAGTGGCTTACGCGCCCGAAATCGCCCGGGCCGCGCAACGCTATGGAGTGAATCCGGCGCTACTGGCCGCGGTGGCTGCCCAAGAAACCGGCGGACCGGGGTCGAGCGCGGGCAGCAACATCGTCGGCGACGGCGGACACGGGCGCGGCATCTTTCAGATCGACGATCGCTGGCACGCATTCGCGCGCAGTGCTGCGGCCATGAACCCACAAGCAAACGCCGATTACGCCGCCGGCATGATCGCCGATCTTCTGCGCCGCTACGGCGGCGACGTCCACAAAGCGCTCTCCGCTTACAACGCGGGCGATCCGAACGCGACCGGGACCGTGACCGCGTGGCAAGACGGCCGGCGCATGGGATACGCAGATTCGGTCATGCGCCACTATGCGCAGATAAGCGGCAGCGCGACAGTCGGCGATCTCAGCGCCGAGAGCGCCACGGAAGATGCAAAGCGTAAATTCGCATCGTCCTTTGTATCGTTGATGCCACCTCCCGCTCCGAGCCCGAATTCGCATTCCTATCGCCAGCTTGCCGACAACGACAACGCTAATCCCGGATCGATCGTCGCCGACGGCGACGACGATTCCATCTGATGTGAGGATCGAACCGTGAGCTTCAATTTGATAAGCGGACTCTTGAACGCAGGTCTGGGCTTGCTGGAGAGCGGCGGAAATCCGTTGGCCGCGATCGGGATGGGGTTAGCGCGTGCTACCACAGGCGGCGCTGCAACTGCCGGCAACGTCACGGGCGCGGCGGGAAATGCCGGACTCGGCGCGCTAAACGCGCAGGACGAAGCGTTTCAGCTGGCGATCTACGGCGAATCGATGCGGGAAGTAAATACACTTCGCGACGTGCAGATGGCGCAGCGCAAAGCCGACAATCAAATCACCAAGACATTCATTGAGTCGATCACCGAGTGATGGAACCCGTTTCGAAAACTTCCACGCGGCTCGCACCCAGCCGCAAGACGGCCGCCCTGCAGGAAGCATTCGATGAAACCATGGACGAACGCACCGAGCTTTTGCGCAAGGCAAACATCCGGCGCGACATGATGCTCGCGCAGCTCAAAGCCGACGACGAGGCATTGAAAAAGTACATCGCAATGATATAATGGCCCGTGCCCCGGGCCATTAGCTCAGTTGGTTAGAGCGCATGCTTGATAAGCATGAGGTCCCTGGTTCGAGACCAGGATGGCCCACCAGCCCTTATTGGTTAGCGCCGAGCTCCGCCCCCGAAGTAATCGGGCGGCAAAGTGTTCGGAAACGTAAACCCGGTCAGTGTATACTCGCCGAAATAATTCGCGTACTGCGAGTACTCGCGCCTGCGCAACTGCCACACGACGTGGTTCACAACCAAGTATGGCCCGGCATATCCGAGTTCGACCTCAAAATCAGCCAGCGGCGGCGCTTGATTGGAATCGACGAACATCACGTAGCCGCTCACGATGAGCTTCCAAACGTCTTGTGAGGCGGTGTCGATCCAAATCGCTTTTATGGCCGGCTTATTGCGCACGGCATTTCCGAAGGTCAAGTGATAGCTGCGATGGCTTTTGTAGTCCTCGACGCCGGCCACGGTACAGGTGACGTTGCCCGGCACGTGCACGCTCGTTATCACCGGCAGATCGCGAACGCCTTCGAGCGGAAGCCACGCGGAGCGCGCTTTGCCGTACGGACCGAGTTCGGGCGGACCCGGCTCGGCATGGTTCGTGTAGATCGGAAGATAGTTGAACCGCTCGTCGAGCACGCGGGCCGTTCCGTCGTCGCGGTAATCCACATGCGCCAAGCTGTAGAGTATCGGGAAGTCATCACCGGTGACGGAAATTCGCTCGTCGTAACTGATGTACGCGGGGTGGGCCCCTAGCGCGTTATGGCGCAAAGCACCGTCAAAAATATCCCAGCAATGATGACTGGAAAAGGCGGCCGCAAGCATGAGTGCCGGAAACATAGATTCAGATCCTTACGTTTGATTATCGCACTGTAGGCAAGGGCTGTCTCTAGCGGGGCCGAAAAAACTGCGGCGTCGCCTGGGGGGATGTAGCTCAGCTGGTAGAGCGCCTGCTTTGCAAGCAGGATGTCAGGGGTTCGAGTCCCCTCATCTCCAAATTTCCGCTCGTGGGGGCATAGCTCAGTTGGTAGAGCACTTGCATGGCATGCAAG
>PLLF01000065.1 GCA_003140855.1 Vulcanimicrobiota bacterium | reverse complement strand
TGGGCGAAGTCCGCCGGGACGCGCGCGACGAACTCTTGGGCAATGCGCTCGCGCTCGTGCACATGAACACGCGTCCCGAGCGTTTTGGATTGACGATCGTCGAGGCAATGGCGTGCGGCACTCCGGTACTCGGCGCAAATAGCGGTTCGCTGCCGGAGATCGTCGTTGACGGCGTGACCGGATTTCTCTGCGCCGGAGTCGCCGACGCAATCGAAAAGGTTTCCGCGCTGGCATCGCTGGATCGGCGCGCGTGCCGCGCGCGCGTGGAAGGATGTTTTACCGTCGAGCGGATGATCGATCGGTACGTGGCTGCTTACGAACGAGCGTTGGAACAGAAACTCCCACCCGATCCGACTCCCGAGCAGCTGCGCTGGCGCGAGCATGACTGGTGGGACAGGCCGATGGCCTTCACCGACATTCCACCCAAACCAAAAACTCAGCCGCGCTTACGCGGTTAATGCTTCGTCGTCGGCCGATCCGGTCCAACGCAGCAGCGAGCGGGCAGCGCGTCCGCGCGCTATGTCGTTTTCGGTGATTGGACCATCCACGAGCATCGTAAAGTGTCCCATCTTGCGCCGGTTCGGGGCATGCTTCTTGCCGTAGACGTGCAGCACGATCGACGGATCTTTCAGGAGTTCGTCCACGCCATGCAAATAATTGCCGGTGCCGGCGCCCAGGATGTTCACCATCACCGCGCTGCGCAGCAGCGACGGCGGCGAAAGCGGCAACGCGCAGATCGCGCGCACGTGCTGTTCGTACTGCGAGCAGGGCGTCGCGTCGATCGTGTAGTGCCCGCTATTGTGCGGGCGTGGCGCGATCTCGTTGACGAGCAGCGCGCCGTCCGCGACGAAAAACTCGACGCAGAATGTTCCGACGATTTCGAGCGCGTGCGCGATCCGCTCCGTAACTCTTCGCGCTTCTTCCGCAACGTCGTTTGCCACACGCGCCGGCACGATCGAGAGCGTGAGGATGCCTGCGTCGTGTTCGTTTTCGGCCGGCGGATATGAAACGACCTCGCCGCGGGCGCTACGCGTGCAGACGACGCTAATCTCGCGCTCGAACGCAATCCAGCGTTCGAAAATAAGTCTCGCGCCCGCAGCTTGTTCGCGAGCTGCGAATGCGGCGTTTGCGTCGGAGACGCGCCACTGCCCCTTGCCGTCGTAGCCACCGCTGACTATCTTGATGACTGCGGGATAGCCGATGCGCTCGCTTGCCATACGAATGTCGTCATCGGAAGATACCGGCAAGAAATCTGCCACTGCCGCTCCGCAATCGCGCGCGAACGTTTTTTCGGCCACGCGGTCCTGCGTGATCTCCAGAACGCGGCTGCTCGGCGCGACCGCGTATCCGCGCGTTTCTAGACGCCGCACCGACTCAATCGCGATGTTTTCGAATTCATAGGTTACGATGTCGGTCCGCGCGCCGAGCCGTTCGACGGCTGCGAAATCGTCATACGAAGCGACGATCTGCTCGTCCGCGATCTGTCCGCACGGCGAACCGGGCTGCGGATCGAGCGTGATGACGTCGTAGCCCATGCGCTTGGCGTCGAGCGCAAACATGCGGCCGAGCTGTCCGCCGCCGATGACGCCGATCATGCGGATCACAGTTCGGTGGAAACGACCGAGTCGTGCATGCGGCGCACGAATTCTTCCAAACGCGTCTTGAGTTTCGGATCCGAGAGCGCGAGGATGCGCGCCGCAAGCAGCGCAGCGTTGGTCGAATTGCCGATCGCCATGGCCGCAACCGGCACGCCTTTGGGCATCTGTGCGATCGAAAGCAGCGAATCCATCCCGCCCAGTGCGCGCGAATGTACCGGCACGCCGATAACCGGCAGCAGCGTCTTCGCGGCCGTCATTCCCGGCAAGTGCGCCGCGCCGCCGGCGCCGGCGATGATCACGCGCACTCCGCGCTGCTCGGCGCCTTCGGCGTATGCATACATTTCATCGGGCGTCCGGTGCGCGGAAACGACCTTGATTTCAAACGGAATTTCGAGATCTTGAAGCGTGTCGCGCGCATCGGCCATCGTCTCCAAATCGGAGGCGCTGCCCATGATGATGCCGACCAAGGGTCCGTTCGTAGCGGCCATCTGCGGCGGCCTTCGAGTCGCCGCCGGAAGCGCCCTCGCATTTTTTGGAGAAAGGCACGGCGTGGCGCGGTTTTTGTTAGGGATCAACTATTGGCCGCGGCGCAGCGCGATGTACATGTGGCGGCGCTTCGATCTCGGGGAATTGCGGGAAGATTTCGCGCGCATTCGCGGTCTCGGGCTTCCCGTCGTGCGCTTCTTCATCGGCTGGGACGAATTCCAACCCGAGCCCGGCCGCATTGACGAGGCGCTGCTCAAGCGGCTCGACGCCGTCATGAACGCGCTCGCGGATGCGGGTCTGCGCGCGATGCCGAGCCTTTTTACCGGGCACATGAGCGGGGTGAACTGGCTGCCCGAGTGGACGCTGGATCGCTCGCGCCCGGCCGGACGGTTCCGCACGTTTAGCGGAGGACGCGAGCTGCCGTGGGGCGCCGGCGATATTTATTCGGGTCCGATTCTCGAGGCGTCACGCTTGTTGGCCCGAACGATCGGCGCGCGCTACCGCAACCATCCCGCGCTTCTCATGTGGGACCTGGGCAATGAATTCAGCAACTTGCGCATCCCGTCGTCGCCGAAGGTCGCCAACGAATGGTGCGCCCGGTTAACGAGCGACTTGATTGAGACGTCCGACGCCGGCGTCACCGCGGGAAATCATTCCGAAGACCTCACGCAGGATCGCAACTTTCGCTTTGAGTCGTTCTGCAAGCCGCTGGTCTGCGCGGTGATGCACGGGTATTCCGTCTATTCGGACTTCGCGCGCAGCCGCACCGACCCGCACGTCGTGCCGTTTCTGTGTCAGCTCATGCAGTCACTTTCGGGCAAAGCCGTGCTGTTCAACGAGCTCGGCAATCCGGCGTGTCCGCGGGACGGCGCTCCGCGAACCGAGTTTGCATGCTTGAGCGAAGACGAAATGGCACGCTATGCTTATGACGTGCTGGACCGGCTCCACGCACGCGGCGCGCTTGGCGCGTTTTGGTGGTGCTGGGCCGACTACGTCGAGGAATTGCGCGCATGGCCGCCTTGCGACTGCGCGCCGCACGAGCTGAACTTCGGCATCATCCGCGACGACGGCAGCGAGAAGCCGGTCGCGCGCGTGCTCAAATCCTTCGCAGCGGAAAACCGGCACGCGATCGCACCGCCGCCGCCGATCGTGTACGAAGATTCGTGGTTCGCCGCGCTGCCGGACGGGGTGAAGGCAGCCTATAGAGCGTACGCCTCTAAGCATGGCTGAAACCGATTTCGAACGCGCGCTCGAGCCCGTGGCGCGCCGCATGGAGCGCGTGAAGCTAACGGCCGGCTTCCTTTCCGAGTTGCTGCGAGAAGGCGCGGATATTCATCTCGGTGATGCGGCGATGCGCTGGGCGGGTATGCCTAATAAGAACGAGCGGGCGGCGCTGGCCGAGGCGCTGGACGCACTGGCCGCCGCCGGTTTCTTGGAGCGATCCGGAAAGGAAACATGGAGAGTCGTACGGTCCGCGGAGTAGTTGCAGCCATTGCGTGTGCGCTGACTGTTTTCGTTGCGCGCGCGGCGGTTTTGCAGCAAACCGGCCAATACGCGCTCGCGCAAGGAAAACCGCAGATGGTTTCGAGGCTTTCGCTCGTCAACGGCGCTAACGGCTTGCAAACACTCGTCTTGATTCAATATGCGCCGCATTCCACGGCACCGCTCACGCGTTACGCGCCGACCGAAGACGAGCCGCTGCACATCGTGATCGTCCGCGACGATTTTCTCTCGTTCGGGCACGTGCATCCGCAGATGTCGCGAAGCGGAGTTTTCCGCTTGCCGTATCTGCTGGAGCGCGGGCACCGGTACTACGCATACGTGGCGTCGCAGCCGGCGGGTTTGCGCGAACACGTGTTTCGCTTTGTCTTAGAGTCGGGAACCGCGCCGCGTCACCTCATCACATCGGTCGTTGCGCCGGCGGTTCACGCGCGTGCGGGTCCTTACGACGTTTCGCTCGACCAGTCGCGCGTGCACGCTGCGCAGCCGCAGCTCGTGACCGCCGACATTACACGCAACCCGCGTACTCCAGGCGTCGCTCCCTATCACGTGGCGTGGGTGCACGCAATTCTCATCAATACGTCATCGCTGTCGTATACGCGCATTGACGCTGCAATCAATCGCGGAATATGCTGCGACTACGCGCTACGACTTCCGCCGCTTGCAAAGGGACTCTATCGCATGTGGTTACAATTCGACGACGGCACATCGATCTACACGGCGCCGCTTACGTTCGCCGCGCAATAGCCAGCCGCACCTGCTTGCCTCCGACCGCCGCAAAAAACAAGACGGTAGCCAGCAGCACGATCGTCGCGCCGCTCGCACTCGCCAGATAGTATGACAAGTACAATCCGCCCACGGCGCACAGCGCGCCGAAGAGCGCGGATAACGCCATCATCGGCGCAAAACGATTGGTCAGCTGGTAGGCCGCCGCGGCGGGCGTAACCAGTAGCGCCGCGACCAAGATAATGCCGACCGCCTGCAGCGAGATGATGATCGTCAGCGCGATCAACACCAGCAGTACATACTCGATGGCGCCCGCGTTCATGCCGCTGGCCTGCGCGACCACTGGATCGAACGATGTGTAGAGCAGCGCGCGAAACAGGAGCGCCGTAACGACGGCGACGACCAGCGCGAGCGCGACGATCATCAGCACGTCTTGCGCGCTGACCGATAGAATGTCGCCGAAGAGAAAGCTTTGCAGGTCGACCGAATACGACCGTTGCCGGCTCATCAGGAAGATGCCGAGCGCAAATGCGCCGGTAAACAGCACGCCGATCGTCGTATCGAGTGAGATTCGTCCGCGGCGGTGCACGAAACCGATGCCGAGTGCGGTCAACACCGCGACGATGCCGGCCCCGAGATAGAAATTGGTGCCGCGCAGATACGCAATGACGATGCCGGCAAACGAGGCATGCGCGATCCCGTCGCCGATGAACGCGAGGCGCCGCAGGATAACGTAGGTTCCCATCGTCGAGCAGAGCACGCCGACCAGAATCGCCGTCAAAAACGCGCGCTGCATGAACGCGTAGTGGAACGGCGCTACCAGATGCTCGATCAACGGGTGATCTCCGGGTGAGCGGCATGGCCGGCATGCGATTCATGATCCGTGCGCAAGTGACCGTGCGTATGCGTGTGCTCGCGGATGGCGGCATATGCGCCGCTTTTCAGGACTTCATCTGGCGTGCCGATGGCGAGCACGCGCCGGTCGATCACGACGATCCGATCGAACCAATCGGATGCGCGTTCGAGATCGTGCGTCGCCATCAGTACGGGCAAGCCGCTTGCGACCAGCTCGCGCACGACGCGGCGCAACGACTCTTCGGTTTGCTCGTCGACGCCGGTGGTCGGTTCGTCGAGTAAGAGCACACGCGGTTCTTGCGCGATGGCGCGCGCGACGAACGCGCGCTGCTGTTGGCCGCCGGAGAGCGCCGAGATATGCCGGTCCGACAGGTCTTGCATACGCAGCTGCGCGAGCGCGTGATGCACGGCCTTGCGATCTTCGGCTCCAAAGCGGCGAAACAAACCAAGGCGCGGGAAACGGCCCATGGCAACGACGTCCCAAACCGTCGCCGGAAAACTCCAGTCGACAGCTTCGATTTGCGGAACGTAGGCGATCGTGCCCGGCGGCAGCTCGCGCGGTTCTTTATCCAATACGCACACGCTTCCGGCTGATGGCTGCAGCAGCCCGGCGATCGTCTTGAGCAGCGTCGATTTTCCTGAGCCGTTCGGCCCGACGATTCCCAACGCTTCGCCGAAACGCGCGGTGAGGTTCGCGCCCTCGAGCGCCATGAAATTTTCATAACGTACGGCGAGATCGCGAACGACGATCGCATCGCTCATTTTAGTGCCCGAACGATGACGCCCGTGTCGTAACGGAGCATGCTTATGTAGTCGTGAACGCGCGAATTGTTGGCGATCGAATCGTCATAGAGATCGCTGACGGTTCGAATGCCGGCGCTCTTGGCCAGCGTCTGCGCGATTTTCGGACTGTACTCCGGTTCGGAGAACACCGCGCGCACATTGTATTTGCGCGCGAGGTCGACGAGGCTGCCGATATAGGACGGATTCGGTTCTTGGCCGGGCGCGAGTTCGATCACGCCGACCGTCCGGATGCCGAAACGGTTGTTGTAGTATTGCCATGCGTTGTGGAAGACGATCATCGTGCGCCGCTGCGGCGGAATGGTTGCAATCGCTTTTGCGATCTCGTCTTGAAGACTAACCAGCTTTTGCTCGTACGCCCGCGCGTTCTGCTGATAGACTCCACCGTGTCCCGGGTCCATGAGGCTGAGCGCGCGCGCGACTTTGGCGACGTAGGCGCGCGCCAGCACCGGATCCATCCAGAGATGCGGGTTGTGATCGATTCTTTGAAGGCCGTCGGAGAGGATGAGGATCCGCAGGTCCGGGTTGCCGGCCGTCGCGATCGTGTGCTGCAGCCATAATTCGATCCCGCTCCCGTTCTCAACGAGCAGCCGCGCATCGGCAAGCGTCGCGATATCTTGCGGCGTCGGCTGATAGGTTTCGGGCGAGGCTCCGATCGGCACGAGATTGTGAACGGTTACGTACTGTCCGCCGACCGCCTCGACAAATGAATTAAGCGTCGAAAACGTGGTAACGACGGGAATGCGGCCGTTGCTCGTCGCGACTGATGGAGACGCGCACGCCGATAGCGCGGCGATAAGAACGGCAGCGATGTATTTCATTTGCACGCCCCACACGTGCCAAAGAACTGCATCTCATGATCGGCGAGTTTAAATCCGTGGTGCGTGCGTAAAGCCGACGCGACGCTTTCGATCGCTTCACACGAAACGTCTTGCACCTTGCCGCATTTTCTGCAGACCGCATGGTGGTGGTGCGTTTGATCGCAGACCACATACGTCGTTTCGCCGCCCGCGTCAACGCGCGCGCTTGCCTCGCCCTTGCCGGCGAGCAAATCCAACGTGCGGTAGACCGTCGAAAGCGAAACGTTCTGCCGCGATTTGCGCAGCAGGCCGTGAATTTCAGCCGCCGAGAGGTACCGCTGCTCGCGTTTGAGGATAGCCGAAACCTGCTCGCGGGGCTTGGTCGAGTACTGGGCACGCATATGCCCTTAATTTGCGAATCATTCGCAGAATCATTCTTTGACCTTCGCCGCTTTGACAGGCCCTTTCGCAGGGCCGTATAATCAGCCGCGCTGCCGTTTACGTGAAATCGTGGGGATGTAGCTCAGCTGGTAGAGCACTTGCTTCGCATGTAAGGGGTCGGGGGTTCGAGTCCCCCCATCTCCACAAAGTCCAGCCTATCGCGGAATGAGCAGCGGAACGCTACCGCTTACGGACCGTCGTTTGTTAACGTCAGTGAGAACTAAGACGAATCCCGGTAAATCGTAGCTGAGGTAGACGTCGCCCGCAGTCACAAACTTCGGCAATCGTGAGTACGTGGCCGAACCGTCCTTTCGGATTTGATAGAGCCCGTCGTTGCCGACCGCCAACACCTCGTCACCCTTCTGTGCTATTCCAAAGAATGCGACCGTTTCGCACGGTTCGCCCGATGGTTCCTTGCAATCCGCTCTGAACGCGGACGTGACTTTCTTATAGTAAACTCTCCGAACGCTGTCACCGCAAACCTCGTCAATGCGCCCATGCGATGCCATGTGTTCGAGACCGATAGCGATTACCACACACCGGTCGTTCCAGGGGTCCGACGCGATGGCGGTGACGGGATCGCAATCAGTATTGAGAGGTCCATCACACAAAGCGCCGCTGACGTTCCGCAGGATGACGGTGACTCCACCCGTTTGCCGATCAATGCGGCGTAGGCCGCCACCCCACTCGCCTGCATTTATACCCACGAACACATTCTTTGATGTGCCGAACACCGATGCAACGTCGTAGGGAACGAGTTTTTTGGAGAGCGTCACGACTCGTTGCGCGCCCCGGTGAATGACTATTAGACGGCGCGACATCAGCACTGTCAAATCGTTACCGCTGCAATCGAGCGCGATGAATTGATCCCCACGCGTTTTAACCACACCGTCGATCAACCACTTGCCGTTTGATAAGTGTTGTATCGCCCAGGCATCGTTCCCGCGATTGGCTACTGCTATTTGCGGGCTGCCGGTTCTTACGCAGAGGTCAAGAACCGCGCCCGCAATGCCCTGGCGAAGCATCACGCGCGAATCCAATTTCACGCTGGACAACACGCCCGCGTCCGAGAGGGTCCACAATTGTCCCTGCACAACAACCGCGCGCGTTAGGAACGAACCCTGCCCTGGACGCTCGGGCTCAACGGCGAAGGCAACTGCCGGGCCTTGCGCGAGCGAGCACGCCAGCGAAATCGCGAGGACCATTATGGTCCCCGCAATTAATCGCTTCAATTTCACTCCAGCAAAAAAATCCGAAACCACAGCAGCCGGTGCGTCAGAGCCGCGCGGCGCATGAACTTAGAAAGTCACCGTGTACGTATCGTTGGCGGCGTTACAATCCATATTTCCAGGCGGCGACGGTTGGCGCATCACCAGCTTGAGCATTAAGGTCGAGGTGCCGTCTCCCGCGTCGACTGAACGCTGAAAGACATATGGAAAAGCGTAGGCTTGTCCGGGTTTGAGCGGCGGCAAGCCCTTCGTATCGAGCTTGATGCCGTTCTGATAGATCTCCACCGATTGCAAGAGGTTCGAAGGCTGCTTCATGCTGCCGAAGTTGACTACGCGTATGCTCAAAGCATACCGGTTGATGCGACCGTCCGACGTTATGCCTTTGACGGCGGCTGAAACAATCGCCGGGTCCGCGCCCTTGCAGGCGGCGTTTGCCAAGCCCGTCGAGCCTTGAACGAAAACGAAGAGGGCAAGAACAATTCTTATCATCATACTCGTCCCTTTACCCCTCCTGGTGCCCGTAGCACCGCGTTCGGCCGGTTGGACGGGCTACGTACTCCGCGCTCGGTCGTCAGCCCCCTAAGGCGAGGAGGGGTCCGGGGAGCGCAGAATCCGACGCTTCGGATGAGACGTCTTGTTTCAGTCATCGCGGCCAGCGCGTGACTCGCAGCGAAGCCGCCATTGCGATCTGGGAAATAAACGATGGGAATGCAGCCGTAGCAACGGGCCGCACCACCCCGCCACCGCCGAAATAGGAGGAACCTGGAGTGAAAAATCCGTTGGACTCGTTGTGGGGCACGATCATCTGCGGGGTGATCCTGACCGGCATTCTATACTGGGTTGCGGAAACAATCGTGAGACATTCCGCAGGAGTTGGTGCATAGATGGAATGGAGTGAAATCATCCTGCGCTGGCTGCATGTGCTCGCCGGCATCATGTGGATCGGCTTGCTCTACTTCTTTAACTTCGTTAACGCGGCGGCCACCAAGGAGGCTACTGCCGCCGGCGAAGCCGGCCCGATCAGCAAATACATCATGCCGCGCGCGTTGCTGTTCTTCCGCTGGGGCGCGGTCGCGACGTGGGTTTTCGGCGCGGCGCTGCTCTATAGCTTCGCCGGTTTCAAAGGCATCGGAGACGCGTTTGGTCTGCAAGGCGCACTCGCACCGATCGGCATCGGCGCGTGGTTGGGCACGATCATGCTGATCAACGTTTGGACGTTCATCTGGATGAACCAGAAGAAACTGCTCGGCATCGTGCCGGCGACCGACGAAGAGAAAAACAAAGCGCGGCGCGTTGCGTTCCTGGCATCGCGCGTAAACACGATGCTTTCCATCCCGATGATCTTCTTCATGGTGACCGGACCGCACCAAAACATCTACCACTAAACCCTAGAGCCGAAATTAAAAAAGCCCGAAGCAATTCGGGCTTTTTTCTTTGTTACCGCCGCTTAGTGTACGACCGACGTTCCATAGAAGCGCGGGCAGAGCAAAATATCTTCGGTCTGCTCGGCGACCCATCCGAGTACGGCATCGTCGATGTTCAGTTGGCCCACCGACGGCCACGCGTAACCCGACTCGAATTTCCACGGCATGCGCACGTAATGAAACCCGCCGCTCGAATCTTGCAGCCGCACCGCCAACGTGACCGCGATCGGCTGATGATAGAGCGCCGGCGTCCGAATCGATGCGTAGTAGGCGTCTTGCTCAAGTTGGTTATCGATGCCGGTTGTCTGCGGATCGCCCACGGCTCCATTGCAGCGCTGCGTCGCGGGAAACATCACAACCGATGGCTGCGCGTACGCGAACGATTGTGGCAGCGACCCTAGAATCAATACGGGTGCCATCGCATTGGCCGGCCCATCCAGCACGTGCGTGTTCAAGCTGCGGTCGTGATCGGGCAGCACTTGAAGGAAGTCGACTCCGTTGCAGCGGTATTTCGGAATGTTCATCGCGATCCGGTACGTTCCCCAAGCCGTATCGAATTCGACCCGCGCTTGATTGTTCGTATCGCGCCGAATCGGGTACGTGCGATCGAGCTCCGCCCGGTTGATGCGATCGGTTACGACGACGTGCATCGCGACCGTCGCGTTGGGTGAAAGCCGGGCGGCGGCTCTGCATAAGCCGATGTTCAAGATAACGTGTTCTAGACCGACCACGCCGTCTGACTTCTCCGGTCCAAGCGGTAAGCCCGCCTCGCCGCGGCGAAACCCGGCGCATGAAGATGCGCGGTATACGCGGCGCTATTACTGTCGATGCGGACGAGCCGCAAGCGATCCTCGACGCAACCAAACGTCTGCTGACCGAGATGACCGGGCGCAACGGCATCGAGCTCGACGACATCGCGTCGGTGCTTTTCAGCATGACGCCGGATCTCCACGCCGCTTTCCCGGCTTTGGGCGCCCGCGAAATGGGATGGGTGCACGTCCCCATGCTGCACTTCACCGAAATTGACGTTCCCGGCGCCATGGCGCGCTGCGTGCGCGTGCTGATGCATGTGGAAACGGAACGCAAACAAGCAGAGATCGAGCACGCGTACTTGGAAGGCGCGTGGGTTTTGCGTCCGGATATCGCCGGCAAAGACTCTCCGTGAACGCGCCCGTGACCCTCGGCATCATCGGCACCGGGCTAATCGGCGCTTCGATTGGATTGCGCGGCCGCGACCTCGGATGGCGAGTGGTTGGGTTTGACGCGCAGGCGGCGGCAGCCGATGCCGCGCTACAGCGCGGCGCGATCGATGAAATCGTCACGCACGACGCGCTCTACGAACACGCCGACACGGTCGTGATCGCGGTCCCGCCGCGCGCAACTGTGGAAGAACTCGAAGCACTGCGCGCCCGCAGCGTGCGTGCCACGCTCGTGCTCGATGTCGCCTCGATAAAGACTCCGATTTGCGACGCCGCGCGTGGCGTTGCAAGCTTCGTTGCAACCCATCCCCTCGCCGGCTCCGATCGCAGCGGACCGAGCGCCGCACGGGCCACGATGTTCTTCGGTAAACCTTGGATCTACGTGCCGGCCGCCGACAAAGCTCTCGAAATGCGGGCGCGCGATTTCATTGCGGCGATGGGAGCGCGCGCGATCCCGAGCGACCCGGCAGCGCACGACGACATTCTCGCACTGACCTCACATCTTCCGCAGTTAATGGCAACGCTCTTCTCCAAGTCGCTGCGCCAGCAGAGCATTGCCGACGTCGAATCGTTCTGTGGGCCGGTGGCGGCCGAGCTACTGCGCCTGGGAAACTCGAATGCCGAGCTGTGGCGCGAGATTTTTGCCTACAGCGCTGAGAATCTCGCGCGCCACGCGCGCGAGATGGCGTCGAAATTGAACGCCGCTGCGCAGGCTCTAGTGAGTAAAGCCGAGCACGAAGAACACGATTCCCACTGAGGTTGCGCCGGCAGCCACCAAAAGCATCGCGCGCGTCCGCATCAGCGCCGTAATCGAAACGAGCACGATCGACACTTCAAAAAGCGTTGTAGCCACCTCGAATTTTTCGTAGGCTTTCATGTAGCCCTCGGAGTCCTTGAAGTGCTCGGCGGCCGACACGTCGTCTTCTTGCGCGATCTTTAGAATCTTGTCGGCCTTCGTTTGCTCGCGCGCGATGGTGCTCTGCATTTTCGCTTTCGCGTTAGCAGCGACGACTCCACTGCCCAGCAACGCCTGGTAGACGTGGCTCTTTATCCGGCTCGATTCATAATAGCCGTATTGGTCCGCGGATTTGATTTGATAGAGAATCGCTTCGTTTTTTTCGGCCAAACCCGAGATCGAGTTATGATTCGCAAACAGCGTTGCGAGCGCGGCAAAGACTGCGATAACGGCGGCGGCGACGGGAACGAGGATGCCGCCTTGCGCGACCTGTTCGTGGCGTTCCATCGCCTCGTCTAGAGCGTGGCCGGCGTTGAATTCGGGCATGCATTCCTAGTACGCCGCAGAAGCGTCGCATCATGCAAGAGGTCGTCGCATATCACGAGCGCCACAAACCGCAAGCGCTGATCGTTTTGCGCGGCGCCAACGTGGTTCTCGAAAACTACGGCGGTGGATTTTCCGGCGACAAGCCGCACGCACTGTATAGCGGAACGAAAAGTTTTTGGGGTCCGCTAGCCGTCATCGCGCAACGCGAAGGCCTGCTGCAGCTCGATGAAACCGTCGGGGCGACGTTTCCCGCCTGGCGCGACGACCCCGTTAAACGGAAGGTGACGCTGCGCCATTTGCTGACGCTCACGGCCGGCATCGGCTTCGGCGGCCTCGGCAACACGGTGCCCGTTTATGACAAGGCGCTGGCGACGCTGCTGCGCGATCCGCCCGGCGATCGTTTTACATACGGCGGGATCCCGCTGCAGATCTTCGGCGCGGTGCTGGCAAAAAAATTAACCGCGCTCGGACTGTCGCCGCACGATTACTTGCGCGCGCGCATTTTGAACGATGCCGGCGTAGCGATAGCGTCGTGGCGAAAGTTGGCGGATGGAACCCAACCGCTGCCGACGGGGGCCTTTCTGACGGCGCGCAATTGGGTGCATTATGGGCAATGCGTGTTAGCGCGTCACGAGGAATTCGCAGAATGTTTCCAAGGGACGCAGGCCAATCCGCGCTACGGTCTGTGCTGGTGGCTGGCACCGCCGGGCGCCGCACCCGATTCGGTTTATGCGAGCGGCTCCGGCGGCCAAGCGCTCTACGTTATTCCGTCTGCGCGATCGGTCGTCGTTCGCTTCGGCAATGGCGGTTCGTTCAAACACGAAGCATTCTTAAAGCGTCTGAACATGTGATGGGTCGCGGCAAGCTCGCCGGACCGCGCATGTCAGCTCCTAGATCAAATGCCGGTTGCAACCGGCGCGGCGCCGGTAATAGGTTTCAGTCCCGCCGCGGTGAGTGCGGTATTCAGCGCCGGAATCGTCGTTTGGATGAAAGAGTTATAATTGCCTACAGCGCCTTTGTACTCAACATCCATGCGCTTCCCAAACTCCGATATCGCGGGCGTGATTAACCCGAAGCCGAAGAAGAATACGCCCTGCAGATCCTCGCGTAACGCCCCGGGTTTTTGTATCCCGTCTTCATCGTTGTGGTAGTCGGCGGTCAACTGGTGGAATAGCGTGTCTCGAGCCGTCATCGCGGCCGCAATTTGCTGGGCGAGGGCCGAATTGGCTTTCGCCTTCGGATCGGCGCCGGCGGCGTCGAGCTGCTTCTTGACCGAGTCCAGCGTGTTCAACATCGTATCCACGGTCGAAAATTCACGCGCATATTTCTTTACGAACTCGTAGCTGCCAACGTAGTCAGCATGTTTGAACTGCGAACGCGGGTCGGGTTTGACGGTGAACGGTTCGGTAGACGTCTTGCCGCCGACCGTCATGCGCACCGCGTAGCGTCCTGGGGGAACATACGCGCCTTCGTCCGGGCCTTGGTAGGAAACCTTGGCGGCGCCGGTCCACTTAACCGGGCCGTCGATTTGGAAATCCCAAACGTAGCGGTTGATGCCCACTTTGTTGGTCACGCGCGGCGTCTCTTTGCCGCTGTTGCTCGTGCGTGACCCTTGCACCGTCCGGATAACTTGCCCGGCCGAATTCAATATCTGCACGACCGGTGCGGTCTTGCCCGGCGTTTTTTGGTAGAAGTACACGGCCGCGCCGTAGGGCGGATTGTCCGCGCTGTAGTCGGTGTAGGTTCCTTCATCGTCGGAGTGCAGCGTGTATTCATAAGCCGTGCGCGGACCGATGACCAGCGATCCTTGCGCGATCGCCTTCTGCAGCTGCTGAATGACGCGCATATCGTCCATGACGTAGATCGAACGGCCGTGCGTGGCGATCACCAGATCGTTGAACTGCGGTTGAAAGCGAATCTCGCGGACCGATACCGCCGGAATGTTGTTGCGGAAGTCTTGCCATGATTTGCCGCCGTCGAACGATATCCACACGCCATTTTCGGTACCGGCATACAAGATGTTGCCGTCGTGAATATCTTGCCTAACCGACCGCACGTACTGATCGACCGGCAAGTTGCTCACGATCGAGGTCCACGTCTTGCCGAAGTCATTGGATGCGAACAGGTACGGTTTGAAGTCGCCCGACTTGTGCCGGTCGATGCTCACGAAGACGGTGCCGTCGTGCAGCGCCGACGGCGCAACCGTTTCGACACGCCCGTAAGGCGGAACGCCCGGAGGCGTGACGTTGCGCCAGCTCTTGCCGCCATTGAGCGTCATTTGCACCAACCCGTCGTCGGTGCCGACCCAGATCTCACCCTTGTGCAGCGTCGAGCCTTCAATATAAAGGAGGTTGTCGGAATATTCGGCGCCCGACACGTCGTGGACCAGCGGTCCGCCGCTGGGCTGCTGGTGCGCCTTATCGTTGAGCGTAAGATCGGGACTGATGATCGTCCAGTGGCGGCCGCGATCGATCGTTTGGAATATAACGTTTCCGCCCAGCCAGCCGATGTGCGGATTCCAGGGCGCGAATGCGATCGGCGAATCCCAATTGAAACGGAACTTGCTCTTCGAAAGATCGTAGCTTTCGATCGCGTTCTGAATATAAGGAAGCGCGATGATCGTATCTTTGGTCACCTTATTGTAGATCGTCAGGAAACCGTTTTCCGAATCGCCCCAAAGCCAGTTCGGATCCGCCGGATCCGGCACGACCCATTCGCCGTCGCCGCCGACCGCGGCCACCCAATACTTGTTCAAATTGCCCGACGGATCAAGCGAATTGTTGGGTCCGCACCAGCCGTTGTTATCCTGCCAGCCGCCGCACACCCAGTACGGATTTTCGTTTGACATGCCGATGTGATAGACCTGACCGATTGGAATGTTGCGGTCGAAGAACCAGTTGCCGCCGCCGTCAACGGTGCGCGCGATGCCGCCGTCGGCGCCGATGATCATGCGGTTTGGATTGTCCGGCGCGATCCACGCCGCGTGATAGTCCACGTGCACTTGCTGTGCCGTTTCCGTGAATTTCTTGCCGCCGTTCGTGGAGACGGCCAGAAACTCTGAAATAGCATACACCTTGTCGGAATTTTTCGGATCGACGATAAGGTGCGTGAAATAAAAAGGCCGCTGATCGACGAGCGTGTCGTTGCTAACCATCGTCCACGTCGAACCCGCGTCATCCGATCGCCAAAGAATGCCGTCAGGCGATTCGATGATAGCGTACACCCGGTTTCCGTCGCTCGGCGCAACGGCCAATCCGATGCGGCCCGTAAACCCGGTGGGCAGACCCTTTGCCGTCCCCGTGAGTTTCGTCCACGTGCGTCCGCCGTCGGCGGAACGATAGAGTCCGTCGTCGGAACCGCCGCTCGTAAAAGTCCAAGGCTGGCGCAAGAAGTGCCACATGCCGGCGTACACGACGTTCGGGTTCTGCACGTCCATCGCCATGTCCGAAACGCCGCTCTGATCGCTCACGTACAGCGTCTTGCTCCACGTTTTACCGCCGTCGTCGGTGACGTAGACGCCGCGATTCTCGTTGGGGCCGAAGACGTCGCCGAGCGCGCCCACGATCACGTGGTTCGGGTCGCGCGGATCGATCAAGATGCGCGAGATATGCCGGGTCAGCGTGAGGCCTACATTCGTCCAGGTCTTGCCGCCGTCGGTTGATTTATACACGCCGTCGCCGTAGCTGACGTCGTTGCGCGGATTCGATTCGCCCGTTCCGACCCAGACGGTGTCGTCGTTGGCCGGGTCGATGGCGATTGCGCCGATCGCGGAAACCTTTTGCTTGTCGAAGACCGGCTGCCACGTCTCGGCGCCGTCGGTGGATTTCCAAACGCCGCCGCCCGCGGCTCCCAAATAGTAGAGGTTGACGTCGCGCTGCGAACCCGCGACGGCCGCGACGCGCCCGCCCGGGAGCGCCGGCCCGATCGACCGCCACTGCATGTTCGAAAACGGCGGTCCGGGGCTGGGACTGGGGCTCGGAACCGGAGTCGGATTTTGCGGCTTCGGCTGGCCGGTCGAACCGGGCCGGGGCGCCGGCGCGGGCGTGGCTTGTGCGCGCGCAACTTGTGGCGCCAGAACAAAGCCGAAAAACAGAAAAAGAACGAAAACCGGAATGCGTCGCAACATGAACCGCGCTTTAGTGCGCTGCGTGACTTTTCCCTACGTTCTCGTAATAAGGTACGTTCTTGTTGTACGCCCACCACTCGCTAAAGGCGATCATCCCGCACATCACCACGAAAAAAAGGGCAATGACGTATAACCAACCGCGGCGGCTCACGAGGGGGCGTGTTCGGTTATTGTAAGGATTTACTAGCAGGGGGGTCCTGCGCGGGAGGGAGACGCACCCTCCATTCGTATTCCACGGTATGCGCAGACTCATCGCGTTCATAGTCGCGGCCTTTTTTGCGTTGTGCCTCGTTCCGCTCGCCAGCCTGGCAGCCTCGGCAGCGCCGGCCGTCGTCGCCAGTAATCCGGCAGCGGTGAGCGCATATGCGCGCATACTGCGCAAATTCAATCCGCATCTGCCGTTATGGCAAAGCTCCAGCCTCGCTAAACACGTCCTGCAAAATGCCGTGCGCTGGCGCGTCGATGCGAATATTTTGGTCGCACTCGTCAGCGTCGAGTCGGCTTGGCGCACGCACGCGCGCTCCTATGCAGGCGCGATCGGCCTTGGCCAACTGATGCCCGGAACGGCACGCTCGTTGCACGTCAACCCGCGCGATCCGTATCAGAATCTGCAGGGCTCGGCGCATTATCTGGGCGGCTTCCTGAAAAAATATCGCAACAGTCCGCACCGCTACTCGCTAGCCTTCGCTGCATATAATGCCGGACCAAACGCAGTATCGGAATTCGGTGGCATTCCGCCTTATTATGAAACGCAACACTACGTCGTCAAAGTGATGAACGCGTGGAAGCGCTTGAGCCGCGACGTTCACGTTCGCCCCGCGGCTTCAAAAGTTCGGGTGATCTACGGGTCGCCGGACGTCCAGTACTGGTCCGCTTCCCGCTAATGAGTTAGCCTCATACTTTGTCATCCTGAGCTTGTCGAAGGGTCAGGATGACATCGATCGCCTGAACCAGCGATCGGTTCACGTCGATCGCCATCGGGTGCGCGCCGGCGTTGCGCGCAGCTTCCAGATCGCTCGGCAAGTCGCCGACCATGATGCAGCACTCAGGCTCGACGCCGAGCGCGCGCGCCGCATCCAGGATCAACCTTGGCTTGGGTTTACGGCACTCGCACTCGTCATTGGGCTGGTGCGGACAGAAGAGCCAAACGTCGAACGGCCCGAGCAACTCCTCCACGCGCCGGTTCACTGCTTCAGCCTGCTCGCGCGTAAAAAACCCGCGGCTGATCCCGCTCTGATTTGAAATGACGCCGAGCGGAATTTTTTGCGCGCGAAGTTTATCGAGCGCCTCGCGCGCGCCCGGGAACGGACGCACGGCTTCAGGGTCACCGTTGTAAGGGACGTTTTCGATCAGCGTACCATCGCGATCGAAGAACACGGCGCACGGCTTCATCATTTAGATTGCAAACATTGCGACGGCTGCAGCGCCCATTAAGATAAAGGCGAACCATGCCCACGCCTTGGCCAGCACCGAGCTTCGCCACTTGCCCATGACTTTAGCGTTGCTCGCGATGCGGACGACCAGAAAAATCAGCGGCACCGAAATGATGCCGTTAAGCACCGCTGCGTAATAGAGTGCCTGAATCGGATCGACGCGTGCGAAGCACATGGCCACGCCAATCACCAGTCCTGCTGCGAAGACGGCGTAAAAACGCTTGGCACGGCTGGGCGGCTCGTTCATTCCGCCGCGCCGGAACTTGAACATTTCGGCCACGACGTATGCCGAAGACCCGACCAGCGCGGGGATCGCGAGCAAACCCGTGCCGACGATGCCCAGCGTGAAGAGCAGCGAGGCGAAGTGTCCCACCAGCGGTTTTAGCGCTTCGGCCGCATCTTGGGCCGTTGCGATATGCGTCTTGTGATGCACGTAGAGTGTGAGCGCGGTTGTGATGATGATGAAGGCCATGATCGCGTTGGAGAAAATCATCCCGGTGTTCACGTCGAAATGCGCATCGGCGATCTCAGCCGGCGTCGCGCCGCGTCGCTGCGCGAGCGTGACGCGCCCCATACTTTTCTCCTCTTCCACTTCCAGCGACGATTGCCAAAAGAAGAGGTATGGAGTAATGGTCGTGCCGAGCACGCCCACCATCGTGGTAATCCAATCGCGACTGAACTGAATGTGCGGTGTAACCAGGGCTCTCAACACACTGCCCCAGTCCGGCTTAATCCAAAACGCGGTGGCGACGTAGGCGAAGAGTGAAATCGTCAGCCATTTGAACGTGTTCGCGATCACGCGGTACGAACAGAAAAATATCGTTACCAGAAGCAGCGCGCCGAAGAACGTCACCCATACTAAAACCGGGATCTGCGGCACGACCAAGTTTGCCGACGCCGACATGCCGGCGAAATCGGCGCCCGCATTAAACGTGTTTGCGATAATTACGGCTGCGGCCATGATGTACGCAAGCGGCAGCGGAATCGACTTGCGAATATTGGCGGCTAAGCCCTCACCCGTCACCATCCCGATTCGGGCGCACATGCCTTGGATCACCGCCATCATCGGCGTCGAAAGAAGCGCCAGCCATAACATCGAGAGACCGGTTGTTGCACCGGCGACGGAATAGGTCGATATGCCCGACGGATCGTCGTCGGATGCGCCCGTGATGAGTCCGGGCCCGAGGGTGCGGAGTCGATGGAGAAGCGTGCGGTGCGGCGCGCCCTCAGACTTCAATATAGATCTCGGAGCCTTTTTCGGTGAATTCTTTCGACTTTTCGGCCATCCCACGCTCGGCATATTCCCGAACTTCTTGCGTTATCTTCATCGAGCAGAAGTGCGGACCGCACATCGAACAAAAGTGCGCGATCTTCGCGCCTTCGGCCGGCAGCGTTTCATCGTGGAACTCACGCGCGGTTTCAGGATCGAGCGAAAGCTCGAATTGATCCTTCCACCGGAACTCGAAACGTGCTTTGCTCAACGTGTCGTCCCAATGGCGCGCGAGCGCGTGGCCCTTGGCAACGTCGGCCGCATGCGCCGCGATTTTGTAGGCGATCACGCCGTCTTTGACGTCTTTCTTGTTCGGCAAGCCGAGATGTTCTTTGGGGGTGACGTAGCACAGCATCGCGGTACCGTACCAGCCGATCATCGCTGCGCCGATGGCGCTGGTAATGTGATCGTAGCCGGGCGCGATGTCGGTAACCAGCGGTCCGAGCGTGTAGAACGGCGCTTCCTTGCAGATCGCGAGCTCTTTCTCCATGTTCTCTTTTATCAGATGCATCGGCACGTGGCCCGGACCTTCGATCATCACTTGCACGTCGTGTTTCCATGCAATGTCGGTCAGCTCGCCGAGCGTGTCCAGTTCCGCGAATTGCGCCGCATCGTTCGCATCGGCCAGACAGCCCGGCCGCAAACCGTCGCCCAGCGAAAACGCGACATCGTACATTTTCATAATCTCGCAGATCTCTTCGAAATGCGTGTAGAGAAAGTTCTCTTCATGATGCGATAGGCACCACTTCGCGAGAATCGAGCCGCCGCGCGACACGATGCCGGTTACGCGCGCCGCCGTTAATGGAATATAACGCAAGAGCACGCCGGCATGAATGGTGAAATAGTCTACGCCTTGCTCGGCCTGTTCGATCAGCGTGTCGCGGTAGAGCTCCCACGTGAGGTCCTCCGCTTTGCCGTTGACTTTTTCGAGCGCCTGGTAGATCGGAACCGTTCCAATCGGCACCGGCGAATTGCGCAGAATCCACTCGCGCGTTTCGTGGATGTTTTTTCCGGTCGAGAGGTCCATGACCGTGTCGGCGCCCCAGCGCGTCGCCCACGTCATCTTCTCGACTTCTTCTTCGATCGTCGACGCGACCGCCGAGTTACCGATGTTCGCGTTGATCTTCACCAGGAAGTTGCGGCCGATGATCATCGGCTCGCTTTCGGGATGATTGATGTTCGAAGGAATGATCGCGCGGCCGCGCGCCACCTCCGCTCGTACGAACTCCGGCTCGACGTTCTCACGAATGGCGATGAACTCCATCTCCGACGTCACGACGCCCTTGCGCGCGTAATGCATCTGCGAGACGTTCGCTCCCGGCTTCGCGCGCCGCGGTTTGCGCGCGCCCTCGAAACGAATGCTTTCGAGCTCCGCCATGGCGTCGCGTCCGCGCCGGTAGAGTGAGCTCGGCTTATCGAGTTCGTCGGTGTCGCCGCGCGCTTCGATCCATTGCGAGCGCAACGGCTCGAGGCCGCCGCGAATGTCCACCGTCACCTCGGGATCGGTATAGGGTCCGCTCGTATCGTACACGACGTGGCACTCGCCGTTGGTCAACGGAATCTCGCGCATCGGAACGCGAATCGATGGATCGGACGCGACGGCGTAGGTTTTCATCGGCTACTTCCTCCGGCGGCATTACCCGCATCAGGTGACGGCGGTCGGCAAATCTGCCCTCTCAGCACTCAAGCTCCCGCGTAATACGCGACTACCCGAACTGCGCTTGGATTCCTTTGAGTGAAAGCGAGGCGAGCTGGTCGCGCAGCCGGTTTATCTCCGCCTCTTTCTCGGCATGTTTCAGTGCGTGGAGCGAATGCGCCAGGGAGATCACGAGCGACGTCAGAGCGCGGTCAATATCGGCGGGCATTTCTTCGAAGCCATCGCGCTCGCCGATGGTCAAGAATCCGGCTAAGTCTGCCGCGACCAGCATAGGATATAAGCGAATGCCCGGCACGGAGCTATGCTGTTCGGTCAAATCCACGACGGCTCGGTGCGCACGGACGTCCACAAGCGCGGCATCGTTCGGATCGACGGCGCTGGGGGCCGCGAACGACGACCCTGCCGGCTCGTAGCCCGCGTCGGTCCGCAAGTAGATCGCCGCCGATGCCACCTCGCACCGCTTTTTTATCACTGCGAGCGCGTCGCGCAGCAGAGCGTGCGGATCCGTGTAAAAATGGGCGTTCTCTTCAAAGCGGCGCAGAGCGGCCTCGTCTTCGTGACGCTTTCGGAAGAGCAGGTTGTCGACCGCGCGATCGACGCGGAGGTGGACGAACCTGAACGAAAAGACAACGATCAGCGCGATCGCCAAATCGATGAGCGCGCTTTCGACGTGGTTCGTTGTCGCGATGAATCGCTCCGCAGCCCACTCGAGCGCTGCGAACAGCGCAATCAGCAGCACGGAAGTGATGCCATACGCTGCCGTCCGGTTCAGGGCGAACCCGATGTCGATTACGCGGTACCGCAGCACGGCATATGCTACCGAAAGCGGCAGCGCGACGCTCACGATACGCATCGCGTCTACAAAGGCAACGTTTATGGGGCCCGACGACACGATGAAGTACGAATCGAATATCGTCGTCGCTCCGAGTGAAATCGTCAACCCCGCAAGCACGAGCCCGATCCGGGGCCGTTCTGCTGCAGTCGCCTGAACGTAAGAAGCAATCGCAATCGCAAAGACGCCAAGCGCCATGATCCAAATCTCGGTAAGAGCCAGCACGTCGCTGAAAGGCAACACGCCGCGCGGCAACAAGATCGCATCCGAGATGAGCACGATCGTCATTGCAACGTAAATTGCATAGGATGCGTAACGCCGCCACGGCCTGTTCAGGCCCGACGGAAAATATACCGCAAACAGCGCTAGGAAGAAATTTGGAAACGTTGCGATGAGTGGTGGTAATACATAAGCAGCGACCGCAAACGCGGCATCGTTCAAGAATCCAAATGACGAGACGGCCGGAACGAAATTCACCAGGAACGCCGTAAATGCCAAGAACGAAACCGTCATCGCGTTCGGCTTACGCGCGGCGATGACCGTGGCCAGTCCGATCCACACAAAGTCGGTCAGCAGCTCGACCCAGTCGACAGGGATAGGCGCTGGAAATTTGGCGGTCAGCCGCACCGGAAATTCTGACCCTCCGCGCCGCACTCGCACCGTCACGTGGTATCCGTGAGCCGCGGATCTCAAGCGGTACGACTGCACGGTAGCGAGGGCGCCTGTATTTACCAGATCGCCCTTGCGCACACCCGATCCGGCCCGAGGATGATCGGCCAAGAACCACCCGGGCTGGCCCGGAGCCGGCCTAGGAGCCAAACCGATGCCGGTCGTGAACGTCAGCGGGTGCCAGTATTGGAAGACGACGACCGACATTATCGCCAGACCCAATAGCACGATGAAAAATCGCCGCATGACAAAGCGTTCAGCGCCACGCGAAGCAAGCCTTCGCCCGTACTTCGTTCTGATGGTGGCGCAGATCGCCGTCGGCGCGGCAGCGATATTCGCGCGCTTTGCGCTGACCGGCGCGGGCCCGATCGCCGTCTCGGCGTCGCGCCTGACGATTGCGGCGATTGCCCTGCTGGCGCTGGCGGCGATCCGCAGGCCGCGCGAGCGCATCAAAATGTCAGGCCGCGACCGCGCGATCTTTGCCGTGGCGGGACTGGCGCTTGCGATCCATTTCGCAGCGTGGATTTGGTCGCTGCAATACACCTCGGTGGCAATATCGACGTTACTGGTTGCGACGACGCCCATTTGGACCGCGCTGTACGATGCGGTCGCGCGCGGTCTCAAACTCTCGGCGCCGGCCTTCTTCAGTTTCGCGGCCGCCGCGGCCGGGCTCGTGATGGTCGTCGGATTCACCGCGACGCCGCCGCCCATTCCGGGACACGCCGTTCTCGGCGCGAGCCTCGCGATCGCCGGCGCGATCGGAATCGCCGTCTACTTCATTTTGATACGGGAGGTGCGCGCATCGTTCGGCACGCGCGCGATCGTCACGCAAACCTATACATGGGCGGCCCTCGCGCTCGTCGTCGCGGCGATCGCAACCCGTCAGCCGCCGCCTCCGCTCAACGACGGCGTCGCGTGGGGCGGAATCATCGCGATGGCCCTCGTCTCGCAGTTGCTGGGACATACGGCGATGAACGCGGCGCTTCGCTGGTTCAGCGCGAGCGCCGTTGCATTCACTACGCTGGTCGAGCCGGTCGTCGCGGCGCTGCTCGCGCTGGCGATATTCAACGAACGCCTTACCGCGATCGCCGTCGCCGGCGGCTTGCTCGTCTTGGGCGCCATCGGTATTTTCATACGCGAGGAGCGGCGGGGAGAGGCCCGCTATGAGGTGAAGGCGGCCGTATGAGTACAACGGCGGAGGACCAGGCCGCTCCGGCAGCCTCGTCCACGCAGCCCGACTCGGAAGAAACGCGCGAGTGGGTAGAAGCTATTCAAGGTGTCCTCGCACATGAAGGACCGGCTCGCGCACAAGAGCTGATCGGCGCGATCGTCGAAGCCGCGCAGCGCGGCGGCGCACACGTCTCGCTCGGATTATCGACGCCGTACGTCAACACTATTCCCACGGCCGAGCAGCAGCCGATGCCGGGCAACGACGAGCTCGAGACGCGCATCCGCCACTATGTGCGCTGGAACGCGATGGCCATGGTCGCGCGCGCGAACAAAGAATCCTCCGAACTCGGCGGCCACGTCGCAAGCTTTGCTTCCGCGGCAACGCTGTACGACGTCGGCTTCAATTATTTTTTTCGGGCTCCGTCGGAAAAGACACTCGGCGATCTCGTGTACTTTCAAGGACACTCTGCGCCCGGATTCTACGCCCGCGCCTTTATCGAAGGCCGCATCACCGCCGAGCAGCTCGAAAATTTCCGGCGCGAGGTTGACGGAAAAGGCCTCTCGTCCTATCCGCATCCTTGGCTGATGCCGGACTTCTGGCAGTTCCCGACGGTCTCGATGGGCTTGGGGCCGATCATGTCGATCTACCAAGCGCGCTTCATGCATTATCTGAACGACCGCGGCATCATCGAGGCGGGCGATCGCAAAGTGTGGGCGTTTTTGGGCGATGGCGAAATGGACGAACCCGAATCGATGGGTGCAATCGCGCTGGCGGCGCGCGAGAAACTCGACAACTTGATTTGGGTCGTCAATTGCAATCTCCAGCGTCTTGACGGTCCCGTCCGCGGCAACGGCAAGATCATTCAGGAACTCGAAACCGACTTTAAGGGGGCGGGCTGGAATGTAATCAAAGTGATCTGGGGCAGCAACTGGGATCCGCTGCTCGAGCGCGATCATAGCGGCAAGCTCGTTCAGGTGATGAGCGAGTGCGTCGACGGCGACTATCAAACGTTCAAAGCCAACAACGGGCGCTTCGTGCGCGAAAAGTTTTTCAATCGCTATCCCGAGACGGCGGAACTCGTCGCGCACATGAGCGACGACGACATTTGGGCGTTACAACGCGGCGGCCACGATCCGCGCAAAGTCTACGCAGCGTACGCGGCCGCCGTTGCGCACAAAGGCCAACCGACCGTCATCCTTGCCAAGACCATCAAAGGCTATGGGATGGGTGAATCCGGCGAAGCGCAGAACATCGCGCACCAAGCCAAGAAAATGAAAGTGGAATCGATGCGCGCGTTTCGCGACCGCTTTCACCTGCCGATTCCGGACGATCAAGTCGAACAGTTGCCGTTTTTCCGGCCGGCGGAAAATACGCCGGAGATGAAGTACCTGCGCGATTTGGTCAAACGGCGCGGCTACATTCCGTCGCGACGCACGAAAGCCGAAGCGCTTGAAGTTCCGCCGCTATCGGCATTTGATGCGCAATTGAAGAGCACGGGCGACCGCGAGATCTCGTCGACCATGGCGTTCGGGCGCATATTGAGCGCGCTGATCAAAGATAAGACCCTCGGGCCGCGGCTCGTGCCGATCGTCGCCGACGAATCGCGCACCTTCGGCATGGAAGGCATGTTCCGCCAACTCGGCATCTACTCGTCGGTCGGACAGCTCTATCACCCGCAAGACGCCGACCAGCTGATGTGGTACCGCGAAGACAAACAAGGACAGATTCTGCAAGAAGGCATCAACGAAGCCGGCGCGATCTCGTCGTGGATTGCAGCGGGCACGTCATACTCGACGTACGGCGTACAGATGGTGCCGTTTTATACCTTCTATTCAATGTTTGGTTTTCAGCGTGTCGGCGATCTCGCGTGGGCGGCAGCGGACTCGCGCACGCGCGGCTTTCTCATCGGCGGCACGTCGGGCCGCACGACGCTGAACGGCGAGGGACTGCAGCACGAAGACGGGCACAGCCAAGTTTTCGCTTCATTTATTCCAAACTGCGTCTCGTACGATCCGACCTATGCGTACGAATTGGCGGTAATCATCCAAGACGGTTTGCGCCGGATGCTGCACGACCAAGAAGACGTCTACTACTACATCACGGTCATGAACGAAAACTACCGCCATCCCGACATGCCCAAAGGCGTCGAAAAAGGCATTCTGCGCGGCATGTATTTGTTGCATGAGGGTGTTGCCGGAAAGAACGGCAGGGTCCAGTTGCTTGGATCGGGCGCAATTTTGCGCGAGGTCGAGGCCGCCGCTGAACTGCTCGCAGCCGATTTCGGCGTAGCCGCCGACGTGTGGAGCGTCACCAGCTTCAACGAACTGCGCCGGGACGGCATCGGCGCCGAACGTTGGAATCTCGTGCATCCCGAAGAGAAACCGCGCCAATCCTATGTCGCGCAGTGTTTGCACGGCCGCGAAGGTCCGGCAATCGCCTCCACGGATTACATCCGGACGTTCGCAGACCAAATTCGTCCGTATCTCGATCGCCGTTACGTCACGCTCGGCACCGACGGTTTCGGGCGCAGCGATCTGCGCCGCAAGCTGCGCGAGTTCTTCGAGGTCAACCGTTACTATGTGGCCGTCGCGGCGCTGAAAGCGCTGGCCGATGACGGTAGAATCAAACCTGGAGTGGTAACGGCCGCGATCAAGAAGTACGGACTCAACCCGGAGAAGCCCAATCCGGTGACCGTGTGATCGAACTAAAAATTCCGGATATCGGTGACTTCAAAGACATTCTCGTTATCGAAGTACTGGTCAAGCCGGGCGACAAGGTCAAGAAGAACGATTCACTGATCACGCTCGAGTCCGAAAAAGCCGCGCTGGAAGTGCCGGCGACCGCCGACGGCGTGCTCGGTGACGTGCGCGTGAAGGTCGGTGACAAAGTTTCAAAAGGCTCGATCATCGCGACACTCGAGCCCGCGCAAACGGAAAACGCGCCGGCACCACAGGCTGACTCTCCCAAAGTTGCGCCTGCCGCGGAAGTTCCTAAAGCTGCGCCCGCGGCTGCGGAAAGCCGCGCGGGTGAAAACGGTTCCGTGCACGCGAGTCCTTCCATTCGCCGGTTCGCGCGTGAGCTCGGCGTTGATTTGCATGCGGTCGCGCCGAGCGGACCAAATGGGCGCGTCACGCGCGAAGACGTTCAGAATTTCGTGAAAAGTGCAGTGCGAGATGGTGGAGCTCGCACGGGCGCGGGCGGCTTACAATTGGCGCCGATGCCGAAGATCGACTACGCGCAATACGGTGAGATCGAACGCAAACCGCTCTCGCGCATCAAAAAAATCTCCGGCCCGGTCTTGCAACGCAATTGGGTGACGATTCCGCACGTGACCCAAGACGACGACGCCGACGTCACCGACCTCGAAGAGTTTCGTAAAGAACTCAATGCGGAGCTCGGCAAGCGCGGCATCAAGGTTACGATGCTGGCGTTCTTGATCAAAGCCGCGGTAGCCGCGCTCAAGCGGTTCCCGGATTTCAACAGTTCGCTCGACGGCGGCGAGCTCGTGTACAAAAAATATTACAACATCGGGTTCGCTGCCGATACGCCGGACGGTTTGCTCGTGCCGGTCATAAAGCAAGCCGATCGCAAGGGCATCGCGGATCTGGCTAAAGAGACTTCCGATCTCGCCGCCAAAGCGCGGGAAGGAAAGCTCACGTCCGCCGAAATGCAAGGCGGCACGTTTACGATTTCCAGCCTCGGAAGCATCGGCGGGACGTACTTCACGCCGATCATCAACGCTCCCGAAGTGGCGATCCTCGGCGCGTGCCGCGCTGCCGTGCGGCCCCTGTGGGACGGCGAGCAGTTCGTTCCGCGCTTGATCCAGCCGCTTTCGTTATCGTACGATCACCGCGTGATCGACGGCGCATCGGCAGCGCGTTTCGCGGCCTACCTGGCTACGGTGCTAGCCGATTTGCGCCGGGCGCTCGTCTAGATTCTAAGTAACGAAATAGCAAGCGTAACGGAACTGCGTACGCGACGATCAAGTAGCCGATGTACTGCAGCCCACTCACGCGGACGCCATCGCGCACCGATATTACCGGACAACACCGAAGGTAATGCCGATTCCGCCGAGCAGGAGCGCTGCACGTAAGCCACGATCGGCGATTCCCGGCGGCACGAGCTTCCGCCGCACCGTCCATCCATAGAAATATTGGACGGCGAGCAGCACGTATACGACCGCGAGCGACCATTCATAAAAAGCAAAATCCAGCGATGCGTGACCGGGAATGGCCGGATGTCCGGGTGTCGCTGGTGTCCCGGCATGCAGCATCAACTGTACGCTGTAAACCGCGAAGCTCACGCCGGCGAGGGTCACGAAGTTCAGTATGACCATGACTGGAATCGGCACGAAATAATGAACGAAGAGCTTATGATGGGCCCACCACATGCCGCATACGATCGTGAATGTAATGACAAATGCGATCAGCGGCGCGGGATTCTCGAGTAACCCAAGGGCGCCGTTCTTGGGAATCGTCAAACTGAGCGCGAGCTGCGCCAAACTAAAACCGATGATGATGTCGGAGAACGACTCCAGCCGGCGAATAAGCCGCTGTTCGGTTTCGTCCTTGGATTCGTTCACGCGGTTGGGCGGCGCGAGCGTAACTGGCGCAGCACGAACTGCAGCACGCCGCCGTGCCGGAAATACTCCGCTTCGTTGGGTGTGTCGATCCGCAGCAGCACTTTGAAATCGAGGAAACGATCGTGCGGGCCGGTGACGCGGACGTCCACGTGCATGCCGGGCCTGATTCCTTCGCTGTAGCCCGTAATGTCGTACACTTCTTCACCCGTGAGCGCGTACGTCGAACGATCCGCGCCGCCGATGAATTCGAGCGGCAAAATGCCCATGCCGATCAAATTGCTGCGATGAATCCGCTCGAACGATTCGGCCAGCACGGCCTTGATGCCCAAGAGATGCGGACCCTTGGCGGCCCAATCGCGCGAAGATCCCGAGCCGTACTCCTTGCCGGCCAGCACCAGCAGCGCAACGTTTTCGGCTTTGTAGCGCATTGCCGCATCGTAGATCGACATCTGCTCACCGGACGGCAACAAGCGCGTGTATCCGCCTTCGACGGGAACCAATAGATTCCGCAAGCGTACGTTGGCAAATGTGCCGCGCATCATCACTTCGTGATTTCCGCGCCGCGCACCATAGGAATTGAAATCGGGCGGCTCGATTCCGTGTTCCATCAAATACTTGGCGGCGGGACTGTTGCGCGCGATGTTGCCTGCCGGCGAGATGTGATCGGTCGTCACGCTGTCGCCCACCATGACCAGCACGCGCGCACCGCGCACGTCGCTCAGCGGCGGCGGTTCGGCCGGCATGCGTTCGAAATAGGGCGGCCGCTTGACGTATTCGGACTTCGGATCCCAGGCATACCGTTCGCCGGCGGGCACGTGCAGCTTCGCCCAATTCTCATCGCCCGCGAACACGTTGCGATAGTTGGCCTTAAAGAGTTCGTCGCTGATCGCTTCGGCGATGACCTGCGAGATCTCCGCATCGTCGGGCCAGATATCTTTTAAATAGACCGGCTTGCCGGCTTCGTCCGCACCTAAAGGCTCGGTCGTAAGATCGATGTCCATGCGGCCGGCCAGCGCATATGCCACCACCAGCGGCGGCGAAGCCAAATAATTCGCGCGAACTTGCGGGTGAATGCGCCCTTCGAAGTTGCGGTTTCCCGAAAGCACCGCCGCCACGATCGCATCTTGTTCGGCCACCGCTTCTGCAATCTCGAGCGGTAGCGGCCCGCTGTTCCCGATGCAGGTCGTGCAGCCGTATCCGACCAGATAAAAGCCGAGCTGATCCAAGTATTTTTGCAAGCCGGCTCGCTTGAGGTATTCGGTCACGACCTTCGAGCCGGGCGCGAGCGACGTCTTGACCCACGGTTTTGTTTTCAGCCCGCGTTTCAGCGCGTTGCGCGCGAGCAGTCCGGCGCCGATCAGCACGTTGGGGTTGCTGGTGTTCGTGCAGCTCGTGATTGCGGCGATCACAACCGAGCCGTCGGCGATTTCCGTTTTTGGCTTCACGGCGACCGCTGTGCCCATACCGCCTTCGCTCTCCATGCGCGCGTCGTTGCTGCCAGGCTTTGCGTCGCGCAGGGCTTGCCATTCCCCCAGCGCGATGTTGAACGTGCGTTTTACGTCGTACAGCGCGACGCGATCCTGCGGGCGGCGCGGTCCCGCCAAACTCGTTTCGACCGTGCCAAGATCGAGTTCGAGCGTGTCGCTGAACAACGGATCAGGCGTTTCGTCCGTACGGAAGAGATCTTGCGCTTTCGCGTAAGCTTCAACCAGCGCGATCTGCTCGGGCCCGCGCCCGGTCAGGCGGAGATAATCCAGCGTTTGCGTGTCGATCGGAAAGATCGCGCACGTCGATCCGTATTCCGGCGACATGTTTCCGATGGTCACGCGATCGACGACCGGAAGATTCGAAAGGCCGCGGCCGTAAAACTCGACGAATTTACCGACGACGCCTTTCTTGCGTAGCATGTTCGTTACGGTCAAAACCAAATCGGTGGCGGTAACTCCGGGTTTGAGCTTTCCTTCCAGCCGGAAACCGATAACGTCGGGGATCAGCATCGTGATCGGCTGTCCTAGCATCGCCGCCTCTGCCTCGATACCGCCGACACCCCACGCAAGAACTCCCAAACCGTTGACCATCGTGGTGTGCGAGTCAGTACCTACGACAGTGTCGGGATACGCGAAGGCCAACGTGCTTCCGTCGATCCCAGCTCCCCCGGCGCCGAATACGACGCGCGCCAAGAACTCGATGTTCACCTGATGCACGATTCCGGTATCCGGCGGAACGGCGCGGAAATTGTGCAATACTTCCTGGCCCCATTTCAAGAAGGCATAACGCTCGCGGTTGCGCGCGAACTCCAGGCGCGCGTTCTCTGCAAAAGCCTTGCTCGATCCAAACGCATCGACTTGCACCGAATGATCGATCACCAGCTCGACGGGCTGCAGCGGATTGATCGCCTTGGGATCTCCGCCCATCTCCGCCATCGCATCGCGCATCGCGGCCAGATCGACCACCGCCGGAACGCCCGTAAAATCTTGCAGCAAGACGCGCGCGGGACGGAATGCGATTTCGCGATCGCTTCGCTGGCTCGGGTGCCAGCGCGCCAGCGCTTCAACGTCGGCGCGTTCCACCGAAACGCCGTCTTCGAAGCGCAGCAGATTCTCGAGCAAAATCTTCAGAGAAAACGGCAGCTGGGCGAGATTTGCGATGCCCGCATCCTGGAGCGCTGCCAGTCTTATATAAGAGTAGGAGCGATCGCCGACGGGCAAGCGGTCGATGGCCTTGAAGCTGCCGGCGTATTGAATCACGATTGCAAGAGGATTCGCGGATCGCCGCCCGCATAGCCTTCGATGCGCAGCGCAGCCTCGCCCGAAAGCAGTTGCCACAAACGCTCGGCGACCAGGTGCATGCGCCACGGCGTGAGATCGAGCGCCCGCGCAAAAGCCTCACGATCGGACGGCAGTTCGCGCGCGACGCGCTCGAGCACCGCCCGCGGCGCCAGCAAACTCGACGGAACCTCATTTTCGCGCGCGATTTCCCCGACCAGCACGCTCATCAGCGCAACCAGCGTTTCGCGCGCGTTGCCGAGCGGCCGGCTCAACCGCGGAGGCAACTCATCTTCCGGCAACGCTTCGGCGCGTTTCACCGCTTCGAGAATTGCCGGACCGAGCGCGCGGCGCCCGCCCGGATCCAATCTGCGCAACTGCGTCAACTCCTCGAGACGATGCGGCCGCAGCGTTGCAAGACCCGCCAGCACGTCGTCGGGCATGACGTATTTCAAAGGAACGTCGCGCTCGCGCGCGAGCCGGTCGCGCATGACTGCGAGCTCCGAAAGAACGGCCAGCTCGCGCCGGTTCATGCGATTCGCGCCGGGAATGCGCGCGTACAGGCGCCGTTCGTCGACGCGGTAACGATTGAGATCCGCTAGTTGACGGCACTCCTCCAGCGCCCACTCGTAGCGATTTTTTTCTATCAGCCGGCGGGTGAGATGATCGTGCATCGCGAGCAAGTGCGCGACGTCGTCGATCAGATACTCGAGTTGACCTTCGGAAAGCGGCCGTTTCGACCAATCGCTGACGGTGTGAAGTTTTCTCAAACGCACTCCCTGCACGTCGCGCACGAGGTCGGCCAGCGAGATGGACAGCCCGTATCCTAAAAACGCGGCCGCGATCTGACAATCGAAAACATTTTGCGGAACGATGCCGAAGCGATCGGCGAAAATCTTAAGGTCGCTTCCAAGCGCGTGCCCTACGACGGTCGTTTTCGCCAGCGCCTGCGCGAGCGGCATCAAATCCGGCAACGCCAACGGATCGACGACCGCGAAGCCGTCTGCGAAAGCAATCTGCACGACCATCAACCGGGCCGTGTAGCTTCGTTCGTTGTGGAATTCCGTGTCGACGCCCACGCGTTCGGCACTCTCGAGACGTTTGCGAAGTTCTTCCAACCCTTGCGGCGTATCGACGCTTTGTACGCTCGTCATTGCGTCGGGCCGGCCGGTATGTGCGGCGTCCGGCGCCGCAAGTGGATGTGCCAATGCGGGCGGTGATGCAAGATGTACATGTGCGCGCGAGCTTCGGCGCCGTGGACGAGCGTCGTAACCTGGTCGCCGAACAGCGTCAGCAAGACGCATAGCGGAATCGCCACGACCGACATCGTGACGACATGGATCCAAAGCGGCACTTTGAATGCCGCCGCGGTGGCGGTAGCGACGGTGCCGCCGAAACCGGGAATAACCCGCACGACGATGAGGAACATCGGCGAGCCGACGCGGAACCGCTTCATCCAGGCGGGCAATTTCGAGATCGCCTTGTGGAGGTCCAACAAATGGGTGGCGTGACGGTTGATCCAGTAGCCGATCATCGCCGCGAAGATGATGCCCACGATGTCGATGAGCGATCCCCAAAACCGCCCGAAGACGACGCCGTTCATGATCGCGAGGGCGTCCGTCACGGAAAACGGCGCGGATGCAACGAGCGCGAAGAGAACGGTGGCCAGCGGAATCGCCACCTTGGGACCGATGGGCCGGAGGATATGATGCTCTACGTAAGGCTGGTAACGGATAACGAGCGCCGCGAGCGCAAACGACGCCAGCAGCAGCCCCATGCCCGCCAGGCGGCGGGCTAGCGATCGTAGACGGGTAATCGGATGCTCCTACGCTCCATCGTTTCGTTTTTATGCGCCGTGGGGTTTTACGCTTCCGTTTTCATGCTCCGAAAGAGCATCCGTGCCAAGCACGGCGAGGTCAAAGGGCCAAGCGTCGTCAAGTCGCCCCGCGCAAAGCTATTCGCTGGGCTGCCGAACGCGCTGTTCGGAATACTCTACTACGTGGGAGTCGTCGCGGTTACGTGGCTGGCCCACGCGCAAATCTTCTTCATACTCACCGAGCTGGCAGCCCTATGTGCGGCCGGGACGTCCGCGTACTTGGCGTACAGCCTACTTTTCGTAACGAAGAAAAAGTGTCCGTACTGCTGGACCGCCCATGCCGTCAACTGGTCGCTTGCCCTCATCTTGCCGTGGCTTGTTTAGCGGGCCTTGCATGGGTATAATCCCGCTTATCTCGAGAGTAATCCGGGATTCTCACCGGAGCCCGGGAGCTGAGTCTACCGCCGGTGCTTACAAGAAGAAAGCGTGCAGAGCACGCTTTCTTCTTGTAAGGGGCGACAGGCTTACAGCATGTAGGCGGCTTTGAGATCCTGCATCGCGGTGGTGAGAATGATGTGATAGTCGGCATCTTCGGCGATGCCGTATTTCGCATCGATATCTTTCATAACTTGCAGATGGATTGGGTGTGAAACCGCGCGGTCGAGCATCACTTCGACGCTCCACCCGCCGGGAATCACGCCGGCATTCCAAAGCGCGGCGGCCAAAGCTTTACCGTTCTTCGGATCGGGTGAGGGCTTTGACGGCAGTTTGACTTTAGCCGCCGTTACGATTTTCAGCGAGTCGGCGATCACGAAGTTGAACACGGTCAGAAAATTACCGACCTTAGCCTTGCCGTATTGTTTCGTGAGCTTCGCAACCTCGGCGTTGAAGTTTTTACCCGCGAGAACTTTGAGCAGCATCACCGTATCGAAATGCTGCGGGCCGCCTCCGGCCATGATAAGCGAAAGCGTCACGGGTAACGCGGGCGGTCCAGTGTAGACACCCGGACCTGAAAAACGAGATGGCTCCATTTTGATCATGCTCGAGGAGGAAGCCATCCCCGAAGCGGCCGCAGCCGCCGGCGCAGCGAGCGCGCAAAGCGCAACGGCTGCAAGGATATGACGAAAAGTAAACACGTGTGGAAGCTCCTTTCGCTTGAGAGAACGGGCGGGAGCTCGGTTTGGATTGCAGCCCTAGGTCTGTTCGATCATGGCGCGATATTTCGGATCGGCGGTCGGCTGCGTGGTAAACCACGCATCCAATATCGCTTTCACTTCCGAAAGCGGCGTCGCACGCAGGCTCAGGGCGAGGACGTTGGCGTCGTTGTATTCGCGCGCCAGCGCAGAGGTTTGGGGATCGTTGCAAAGCGCCGCGCGCGCCCCGGTCACTTTATTGGCGGCGATGCTGACGCCGGTTCCGGACCAGCAGCAGACCACGCCGTAATCGCAGCTTTTCGCCGCGACGGCTTCAGCGACGCGGCGGCCGACGCTGGGCCAGGCTTCGTCGTCACCGGCTTTGAGCGCGCCAAGCAATACGACCTCGTGGCCGCGCTCGCGCAAATCGCGCTCGAGCGCAGCCGTCAATTCCGTGGACTCGTCGCTTCCCAGTGCGATGCGCATGGGAAGTGATTTGGAGGAGGCGGCTAGTGGCCCTGTACGACGATCATGTCGGCTTCGAGCGAGCCGTCCGGTTGCGGGCGGCCGCGCACGTCGACTGTATCGCCCTCGTGGATCGAATAGCCGCGCGGATTGATCACGGTACCGCGATGCAGACGAATCGCGCGATACCGGTTGAGCTGCAGACGCAGCTGCATGTCATAGCCGCGATAAAACGTAACGGTGCCGAGTGACTCCGTATCGTTCCAGCCGTAGGCCGCTTTGACGATCCCGCCGAGCGCGTTGATGGCGTCGTTGACGATGCTGCCCGGCAGCGTCGGCAGCGGGTTCGGCGACGCGGTCGGAGGCGGCGTCGGCGCCGCGTTCGTGCCGGTGCCGGCAAAAGCCGATACGCTGCACGTAAGCGCTAAAAGGACGGCGGCAAAGCCGGAAACAAATCGCGTGTTCATATACTTGAAACGCTCCCCTTTCCAACAGGGTTCCCTGTGCGTTTAGCCGCCACCGTGATGCTCGTTCGTCCGGCAGGCGCTCGCTTTGAAGTGTTCATGCTGCGGCGAAGTCACAGCAGTCATTTCGTTCCCGCCGCCTATGTTTTTCCCGGCGGTACTGTCTCGGAAACCGATCTAAGCGAGCGCGCGCTCGCGCGAATGCGCATTTCGCCCAACGACATCGACGCGCAGTTCAGGGCGCGGGCCGCACCCGGGTCCACTGTTCCGTTAGCGTCGAATCGCGAAGCGGCCGGGCTCCTGTTCGCGGCTTTGCGCGAATTATTAGAGGAGGCCGGCGTCCTGCTCGCGCGTGATGTACGCGGCGAAGCGATCGCCGCGGGCGCGCCGGAATCGCGCGCAAATTTTCTCGAGCTGTTGGAGACGCGCGACCTGTACGCCGACGCGCGCGCGCTGACGTTCTTTTCGCAGTGGCTTACGCCGGCCCAATTTCCGGATCGTTACAACACACATTTTTTTCTGGCGCGCACACTGCCGGATGCGGTCGCGGCAGCCGACACTCATGAAACACATGACGGTCTCTGGATCTCGCCCGCGGACGCGCTCGCGCGCAATGCCGCCGGCGAGCTTCATCTGGTTTATCCCACGATCAAACACCTACAAAGGCTCGCGGCCTTTGCAAACGTCGACGATCTTCTAGAGTTCGCGCGCACCAAGCCGATTCTCGCGTTGACGCCCGATACCGTGGAAAACGGATTTGCGCTGCCGGCTGCATTGGAAGACGCGTGGTAACGCTGGTCCGCGCTCCGAATCCGTCGCCGATGACGTTGACTGGCACGAATTCGTACGTCATCGACTGCGGTAACGGCGAGGCAATCTGCATCGATCCGGGTCCGGCGATTGAGACGCACGTCAACGCTCTCGCCGCCGAATGTGCCCGAATCAACTCCCGCCTGGCATGGATTTGCCTGACGCACGGACACCCCGACCACGCCCCGGCGGCGGCGCTCTTGCGCGCGCGAACCGGCGCAAAAGTTGCCGCGAATGCGAACAGCCGCATCGCTCATGACCGCGACTTGAATGACGGCGATACGATCGCGACAGGCAACGTTGTGCTGCAAACGATCGCCGCGCCCGGACATTCCTCCGATCACGTGGTCTTCTACGAAGGTAGCGAACGCGCACTCTTCACCGGCGACGTCGTTTTGGGTGAAGGTTACGTCGTGGTCGCACCGCCCGACGGAGACATGCGCGCATACGTGCGCACTTTGCAGCGCCTGCGCGCAGAGTACGCGCAAGCGCAAACCATTTACGGCGGACACGGCGAACCGGTGCGCGACCCGCGCGCCAAGCTGGATGAATACTTGGAGCACCGGCGCATTCGCGAACAGGAGATCATCGGCGCGTTGAAAGACGGCGAACGGACGGTTCCCGAACTCGTGCGCTCAATTTACGCGCGTACCGATCCGAAACTCTGGGCTGCCGCGGCCCGGCAAATCCTCGCTTACCTGGTCGCGCTCGAACGCGAAGGTCGCGTGCATTCACATGAAACGAACTCGCCACTGGAACCGCAGGACGAATCCTTGTTAAACCCGCCTTGGAGCACGGTTGTCGGCCCCGAACATGCTGCGATCGTGGAGGAAGAGCTCGGCGCAGACCTTCGGATCGATCGCCTCCGCGTCTATACGCTAGTTACGAATTCCCAATAAGCGCATCCCGTGCTGTGGGATGTGCTACTGAGGAATTCGCAGCACAATCTTTCCGAACTGCAGCGCGTCGTCCATGCGCTGCATCGCGCTCTTGATCTCCGCTAGTTCGTAGACGCGATCCACGATCGGTTTGATGCGATGCTGCGAAACGAAAGCAAGCATCGCTTTAAAGTCCGCTGGGCTTCCCATCGACGTTCCGAATATCGAGAGCTGATGCCAGAAGATCGGAAACATTTTGAGCGACGTGTCGCCGCTGGTGCCGCCATAGGTGACGGCACGCCCGCCGGGGCGCACGACGCTCAGCGCCTTTGCGAACGAATCGCCGCCGGCCGAATCGATTGCGAGATCGACCGCGCCGACCGCAGCTTTCACCGCTTTGTGCCAATCGGGCGTAGTCGCGTAGTTTATCGCGACGTCGGCGCCAAGCGCTTTGGCGCGCTCGAGCTTTCCGTCGCGGCTCGATGTTACGACGGTGCGTGCACCAACAGCTTTGGCGTAGAGCAACGCGAATGTTTGCACCCCGCCGCCGACGCCGGTGATCAGCACGGTTTCGCCGGCCTGTAACTTGCCGCGCACAAAGGCTGCGCGGTAAGCGGTCACGCCGCCGAGCGGCAGCGCAGCGGCTTCTTCAACGGAAAGATGTTCCGGTTTCGGGTGCACGTTTTCTCGCGGGACCGCCACGAACTGTGCGAACGTGCCGTCGAGCGGCACGCCCAAGATCGTGGCATCAGGGTTCCAGACCCGTTCGTCGTCGCCCCAGCCGATGGTCGGGTCGATGACCACTTCCGCGCCGCCGGCTTCGCCGCAGCAGTCAGCGCCAAGGGTCCGGGGCAGGACGATGTTCGGATAGAGGCCGCGCGTGATGAACACGTCGCGGTGGTTCAGCGCCGCAGCGTGGACGCGCACGATCGTCTCGTCAGCGCCGGCCTCCGGCGCGGGGACGTCCTCGAGCCGGAGCTTCTCGGGACCGCCGGTTTCGTGTAAACGCACCGCCTGCATGGGGTGCCTTGCGTTTTCGCCGCACAGCAGCCCTTCTCGCACTAGTCTCCATGTCTATATGTATTTAGACTTGGGTTGCATTCTGTGAGGTCGGCTCGCGCGGCATGATATGCAGGTTTCCATAGCAAAATATCGTTAGTCATGGAGCAGAGTACGGCTTTCTCGTTGACTCTCGCGTTCCTGAACGCGAAAGGCGCGTTCGAAGACCCCCTTGCCGCCGCTCAGTGGTGGGGCGGCGTACGAAATGGCGCCTTTGAGGCGCCTCCTCTCGCAGGCGCTCCGAAGCCCCGCTTCGACGCGTCCATGGCGCTGGAATTGCGGACGCTGCAGACCGCGGCGCTGGAAACAGTCGGCGAGGTCACGCGCGGCGGCCGTCCGTCCGAGGCGTCCGTGGCCGTCATCAGCGGCGCGCTCCGCCGCGGAACGATGCAATTGCACGGCAACCCGCCGGCGGTCGCATATTCGGTCGACGAGAGCGCCGCCGCGGTCCTTTTTCCGCTCGCGCTTGCGATTGCGAGCCTGATCGCCGCGGATCTCAGCCGCCTGTGCCGCTGCGCGAACGAGTCATGCGCCGCATATTTTTGGGATAACACCAAGAACGGCTCGCGCCGCTGGTGCGGGCTCCCGTGCATGGAGCGCGCGCGGGCTCCCCGGCGGCGACTTCGGCGATAGGCCCCGGCGAGAAATCCCCGTACTATTAAGGCCTCCGTGAATTTCAAAAAGTTTTTCAAAGGGCTTTCGCGCGTCACGCGCACCTTCTCGATCGAAGCCGGTCCTTTCCGGGCGAAAGGCGTTCCGGCCGTGCTGGTCGCGGCGACGGGTGTCGTCATCGCAGCTGCGCTCGCCAAAAGCGCGAGCAATTTGCCCGAGACGCTGCGCGAAGCTCGCGCGCTCGCTCAAACGATGCGTCACGAGCCGGCGCGCCTGCGTCCATGATCGACAACGCCTCGCTCACGGAGCTGATTCGATCCCAGCTGCCCGACGCGCGCGTCGAGATCGTCGATCGCACCGGCACGATGGATCACTTTAACGTTACGGTTAGGTCGGGCGGATTCGCCGGCAAAACGCTGATCGAACAGCACCAAATCGTATACAGCGCGTTAAAACCCGCGCTAAAAGACGGCCGCGTTCACGCGGTCGAACTGAAAACGCTACTTCCGGATGGCCCTTCGACAAGCTCAGGGGTCCTTCGACAAGCTCAGGATGACACATAAATGAACACACGCGAACAAATCGATTCCGAGATCGCCAACAATAAGATTCTCGTCTACGGCAAAGGCACCAAGACGATGCCGCGCTGCGGGTTCACGCTGGAAACGATCCAATTTTTCGATCGCTTCGGCTACCCGTTCGAAGTCGTGGACGTGCTGGAAGACATGCGCAAGCGCGAAGAACTTGCCGAGCTAACCAACTGGCCGACGCTGCCGAAAGTCTTCATTAACGGCAAGTTTTACGGGGACACCGACATCTTGGGCCCGATGGCCGAAAACGGCGAGCTGCAAACCATTCTGCAAGAAACATTCGGAGAAGCCGCCCAGCCGAAAACCACGATCAACCTGCAGTAGTGCACCGCACGATCGTTTCGGTCGAAAAGCTCGCCGCGCATGCGAACGATCCCGCTTGGATAATCGTCGACTGCCGGCACTCGCTGCAAGACTTCACCGCCGGCCGTCGCGCGTACGCGCAGGCGCATATTCCCGGCGCATTTTTCGCTGACGTCGAAACGGAGCTCGCCGGAGAAAAAACCGGCACGAACGGCCGTCACCCGATGCCCGATCCCCCGCAATTCGCGGCGTTCCTGCGCGAGCTCGGCGTCGGTCCGACGACGCAGGTAGTGGCCTATGACGCGGGCGCGGACATGTTCGCGGCGCGATTCTGGTTTCTGGCGCGGCACGCCGGGCACGATGCCGTCGCAGTTCTCGACGGCGGTTTTGCCGCGTGGATCGCGGCCGGAAAGCCGGTGAGCACACAGGAACCGGCGCGCCCCCAAAACGGAACGATCGCAGCGCGACCGCGTCACGAGATGACCGTTGACGCACGAGCCGTCCACGCCTCGCTGGCAGACGACACGCTGACGTTGCTCGACGCGCGCGCCGCCGATCGCTTCGCCGGCCAAAATGAAACGATCGATCCCGTTGCCGGGCATATTCCGGGAGCGCTCAACCGTCCGTTCAAACAAAATTTCGACGAACGCGGAATGTTCAAAACGCCGGCGCAATTGCGGGACGAATACGAAAAACTGGGAGTGCATCCAAAGCGCTTGGTGCACCAGTGCGGCTCCGGCGTTTCATCGGCCGTCAATTTGCTCGCGATGGAGATCGCCGGCCTCGAAGGATCGCGCCTCTATCCGGGCTCGTGGAGTGAGTGGATCGCCGACCCGGCGCGGCCGGTCGCTACCGGCTAATCCTTGCGCGCTGGCGGCGGGACTGCAAACGGTTTGGCGATCTTGCCGGCCGGCGAAGCATTGAGCCGCGCCAAGTCTTCGGCGCTGGGTTCTTGGGAAAAATCTCGCACCGCATTGACGATGCAGTAAAAACCGAACGGCTCCTCACCGCGATTGACGAACTGATGCAGTTCCAGCGGCGCAACGTAGATGACGTCGTTGGCGGCGATTTCCGTAACGTCTTGCTCGATGACCGCATGCCCGAGTCCGCATTTTACGATGACGAAATGCTCGTGCTCGTGCTTTTCAAGTCTCGAAACGGCGCCCGGCGCTAACTCGAAGTATCGTACCTCGATGCCGGGCCCAGGGTCGCTCGCGGACTCTTTGCGCCCGCCGACGATCGTGTGGCGCTCGACTCCGGTGGCCGCGCCCGGGCGGTATCCCTCGACCTCGACCCCATCCCAGCCCTTGCGGTTCGCGCGCGTCACGCGTTTTTGCGTCGTCTTTTCCATCGCGTGGGTTTTCGCAAACGACGCACCGTATTCTTCCGGCGTGCCTCGATACTGGCTTTTCAAGACCGAACCGCATGCCTTCAGCTTCGAGCAGCTCAAGAACGACGGCACCACGCCGTGGAGCGGCGTGCGCAATTTCCAAGCTCGCAACAACATGATCGAGATGCACCTGGGCGATCTCGGCTTGTTCTATCATTCGAGCATTGCCGAACCCGCGGCCATGGGAATTTGTAAAGTCGTAAAAGAGGCGTATCCCGATTTTACCGCGTTCGAAAAAGGCGGCGAGTACTACGATCCGCGCAGCACGCCTGCTAAGCCCATGTGGCAGATGGTCGACGTCGCATTCGTTGAGGAATTCGCGCATCCGGTCACGCTGGCGCGCATGCGCGCCGAGCCGCGACTGGTCGGCATGGAATTGTTGCGCAAAGGTTCGCGCCTGTCGGTGCAGCCGGTGATGCCGCACGAATGGGCAACCGTTTTAGAGTTGCGCAGAACTCCGTAGCACGACACCGGGTACCTAAAGTTGTGGTTGCTTATGGGTTTGCGTTGCCAGGAATTTGGTGAGAAACACTCTGATCGTGCTAGGGACAAGTACATTTACTTGCGTTGCCGCATACTGCCCGGTCACCCGGAGCATCATGAGCGTCGGTGACGTGGACGATCGCGCCTTGAAAGATAAGCCGGTGGATTCCCGCCGCGTAGTACCGGGCCAACAAGGTGTCCTGATTGAGCGTGATGGGGATTTCGCCTTCGAGGATCGGCTCGTTGTTGATCTCCGTTTCGGGCGTCCAGACGTACCCGATGTCCAAAACGCTGCCGTTCGCGGGTGAGCCGCTGTAGCCGGCGGCTTGCGACGGGCTCATCGAAAACGTTGACGGCGTGATCGCCAGTGTTTGCGGCTTGATTGGCAGTTGTTTGCGCGCCTAAATAGGTGAAGGTAACGTTCGTTGCGCCCGAAAGCCGGTAGCGCAATTTTGAGCAGCTCGCTGACATTCTGAAAAAGGCTGTTCACGGTTTGACAGCAGGCCACCAAGTTGTATGAGTTTTCGACTCCGGAAACCGTGCCGGGGACGATCGGCGTCGGATAGACGTCATTGAAACCCGCTGCCGTTCCGGTCGAGCTGTTCTACTTGAAGATGCCTGCTGCGGGCTTTGCGGCGAAATAAAAACGCTCGCCCCGCTCACGCCGGATTCCAAAACGTTCGAGCTGAACGCCGCGACGTAGCCCAGACGACCGACCGTATCGGAAAATCCGAAATTCAGGATCGTGCTGCCGTGATTGTCAGCGCCGACTTGCAACTCGCCGGTCGGGAGATACGTCGGGTCCTTCGTGCGAAAGTTGACCGTGCCGCCGAGCGCAAAAGTTCACCTGGGGAACCGTTGCTCCGGGACCCTTGACGGTTTCAACGTCCTTGAACATGAAGCTATTCAAGAAGTTGGCGACGTAGTCGCCGTAATCGCCGACAAAAAGTGGGTGGCCATCGATCAGCGTCGAGGTTTCGTACGAACGTGCGGCGCGAATGTTCGCGAAGCTGATTCCGCCAGCGAAGCCGCGTTGACGCTGTTGCCCGCAACGCTTATCTGCAAGCCCGGCACTACGTCGAGCACGTGCATTACCTGCGACTCGCCGCGGTACTCGAACGTCTGCGAGGTCACGCCGCTAAGAGAAGCGGAGCGCCGTTCCCGCCGGCGCTCCGCGTTTTGATGGTTCCGCTCCGTCTAGGGCAGACGCTTGGATAGGACCATGGTATAGACCGCAGGTCCAAAGACGTTGCCAGTCGTTGCGGCGCTGCCGCCGTTGGCTAGCGAGATCGGCAGGCCGCCGCCGTAGATCGGGAAGTACCCCGAGAGGGTATTGAACAGATTTTCCCCGGAAACCTGAAGTGCTATATCCCCGGTGATCGGAAACCGTACCGTCGCGTTCGCGATCATGAACGGACGCTGGTTGAAGGAGTTGTTGTTGCCGTAGTAGGTGTCGCCGAACGAAACGTAGCCTCCACCGTGGAACGCGTAGGAGAGTTCACCGTACCCTTGGGAGTACGGCTCGCGCGTGTTGAGTGAACCCACGGTACTGCTGAACCCGTAGTACGGATAGAAGCTAACCGACCCAGCACCTTCGCCGTTGAGGTTCTGGCCTGCGATGATGTTCAGATTTTGATCCCACTTGTTGGGGTTGTTGATGCACGACGGGACTGGGCGGCTACAGTAAAATCCCAGCGGGAGATTGTAGACGTAACCGCGCTGCACGCCGCCCGAGAGCGTGTAGCCGAAGCCGGTCACGGGGTGACGGCTGATCGAAAGCTCGACGCCTTCGAAGCGGAAGTTGCTGATGTTCGTATTGGTCACGTAGTAGACGGGTGTGCCGGGTGGGGCGCCAGCGGAGCAGGGAGTCGGCGTACCACAGATCGTCCCGCTGTTGACCGATTGGCCGAAGTAGTGGTTGAAGAGGTTGTTCAAGTAGATGTCGCCGGAGACGATCGTCTGCTGATCGAACAGCCGCCAGTCCGCGCCGAGATCGTATCCGAACGCGGTCTCGGCCTTCAGTTGCCCGCTGTTCCTGGTAATCGTCGCGATGCCGGTCGTCGAATTGTACGACGCTATCGGGGCCGAGATCTGGCTCAGCAACCCGAGGTAGGGCGGCGCGATCGCGCTGCCGGCCGCGAAGCGAACCGCGATGTTCGGATTGGGTCGGAATTCGAGTGCGAGGCGCGGGTCGTTATGACTCGTCGATGTCGTCGCGAAAGTGACGTTGCTGCCGTCGAGCGCGCAGTTCGAGAAGCCGAACGCGAATGGACAGCTCGCCGGATACGTGCTGCGGTAGACGTTCATGTAATCCGCCAGCGTCGCCTCGAGCTTCGGAGTCAAAAACAGGTCGGCACGCAACTGCACGGTCGTGAAGAGCTGCGAGGAGCCTTGCGGCAAACTAATGCTGGAGTACGTCGGCAACAACGAATAGACCTTGCCTTGCGTATTCGTCTGATCGATTGCAAGCGAGATGTTGTCTTCTGTCGCAAAGGGATGATCGTATTGGAACGACCAGCCGGCAAGCTGGTCGGCTTCGACCTGGCGGTAATAATTTTGGTTGAAGACGGTCGTGCTACCACCGTTGTAGGTCGCCGGATAGTAGGGGTAAGGGAAAGTATTGATATTATTGGTGGACGTGCCGTAAAGGTTAAACCTATACGGGGCAAGGACGTCCGGAGCCGAACTCGCATTGACGTCGCGGTAAATCGAGGCGTGGTAGTAGCGCGCGAGGATCGTATCGTTGCCGATCGACGAGCTGAACTCAGCTTGGAACATCGGCTCGTTGTTGGTTTCCACGTTTGCAGGATAGAGATAGGCAACCTGATATGCTCCAGGAGCGAGTGAACCCGTGTATCCGGCCCCGGGGGCGAAGGTGGCGTTCGTGATGTTGCCGACATTGCTGGTCTGGTCGCTGTACGCCTGTCCACCGAGGTAGCTCACGGTGAGGTTCGTTGCTGAAGACAAGTGGTAGCGCAGCTTCATGAGTTCCGAGGTGCTGTTGAGATAGCCCTGGATAGTGTAGCAGCAGGCGAGCAGCGAATAGCCGGTCTGGATGGAACTCTCCGTGTTGGGGATGGTCGTATACGTCGCCGTTCCCGATAGCGAATCGGAGGTGGCCGTCGGGCCGAGGTAATAGCCGGAAGGGTCTATGAGTACGTTCCTTCCGTTCAACACCGACGGGTCGTTGAAATTCGCGAAGTCGACGACGAAGCCGAGCCGTCCGATCGTGTCCGCGATGCCGAAGTTCGCCCACGTTCCGCCGAAGTTGTTGAACCCGAACTGGTAGTCGGGCGTGGCCGTCAAGGTCGGGTCCTTCGTGCGGAAGTTTACCGTTCCGTTGATCGCGTTGTTAACTTCGGGCGCCGTCGCGCCGGGTCCCTTAATCACCTCGACGTTGCTGAACATGAAGCTGTTCAGGAAGGTCGTGACATAGTCGCCGTAGTCTTCGACGGAGAGTGGGTGCCCATCGATCAAGGTGGCGGTTTCGTACGAGGCGGCGTCGCGGATCGTCGCTACCGTAATCGCCCCCGGCGCAGCGCCGTTGGCTGAGCCGCCCGGGAGCGATATCTGGATGCCGGGGATCTCGTTGAGCACGTCGCGGACCTGCGGCTGCGCTTGGTTCTGGAAGACCTGCGAGGTCACGACGCTAACGGAAGCGGGCGTCGTATTGAAGGTTCCATGCCCTACGGAACGCACTGAGGCGATCGTACGCAGCGACGTGAACGTGATGGCGCTCATCACAACGGCCAGCGTCTGTGTCTGGCCCGCGAGCACGGCAACGGTCGATTCTGTCGCAGTGTTGTACCCCGGCTTGGTAGCCGCGAATGCGTAGATCCCCGGCGTAACGTTGCTGAACGAAAAGTTTCCTTGCGCGTTCGTCGTGATCGTCATGTTGGACGGGCCGGTAATCCTGACGGTCGCGTTCGCGACCGGCGCGCCCGATGAATCGTGTATTGCACCGTTGACGGTGCCGGCGGTTGTAGAGGCAGCTGGAGCCGCCGCCGGCGTTTGGGCGTAGCTCGTCGCCATACTCAAAGGCCCGACGAGACCCAGCGCCAATGCCGTAGCGGTCAGGATGCGGATATATTTACTCACGTGTCCTCCTATTTATGGAAGAATGGCCGCGACGATTACCGTCGCAGCTTTTCATCGCCTAAACGATTCCATAATGTTCGATTAAGAAACGATTAAACGATGGGGCGCCCTTCGACCTCAGAGGACTCGGGCCTGCCCCAGAAAGACCTGTTGAGCGTCTACCGGCGCCTGCCCTTGAGGGTGCAGCCGGCGGTACGATCCGTCCGGTTGCAGCTCCCGGCTCTTGATGTTGTCGGCTAGGAGCACCGCGAGTATGCGGCCGTAGATTTTTTCAGCCAGAAACGGGTCGAGCACGGGGACGATCGTTTCGACCCGCCGGTCGAGATTGCGTCCCATCCAATCGGCGGATCCGATGAACGTCGCGCGGTCGCCACCGTTCTCGAAGACGAAGACGCGGGAATGTTCGAGGAACCGGCCGACGATGCTACGCACGGTAATGCTTTCGCTCACGCCGGGTACGCCCGGACGAACCACGCACATGCCGCGGACGAGCAAATCGATCGGCACGCCGGCTTGCGACGCGCGGTAGAGCGCGCGCGTAAGCTCGCCGTCGGTAATGGCATTCAGTTTGGCGCGAATCCCGGCGGGCCGCCCGGCGCGCGCGTGATCGGCTTCGCGTTCGATGAACGCCGTGAGTTCGCGGCGCATGTTGACGGGCGCGACCAGCAGGTCTTCATAATCGGTAACTTTTGAAAAGCCGGTCAGCGCGTTGAAGAGTTCGCTCGCATCGGTTCCTAGCTCCGGACGAGCCGTGAAGAGACTCAAGTCGGTGTAAAAACGGGCCGTCTTTTCATTATAATTGCCCGTTCCGAAATGCATGTAGCGCCGGATGCCGTCGTCTTCTTGGCGCACGACGAGCGTAACTTTGGCGTGAGTCTTGATTCCGGCAAACCCGTAGACCACGTGCACGCCCGCGCGCTCCAGCCGGCGCGCCCATTCGATGTTGTTTTCTTCGTCGAAGCGAGCTTTCAACTCGATCAGCACGGCGACTTGCTTGCCGTTCTCGGCCGCGTCGAGCAGCGCCCGGACGATCGGCGAATCTTTGCCCGATGTCCGGTAAAGCGTCATTTTGATTGCGAGAACGCGCGGATCTTCAGCGGACTGGCGCACGAACTGCACCACCGGATCGAACGATTCATAAGGATGCTGCAAGAGCACGTCGCTCTCGCGAATCGCGGCAAAGAGATCGGCTGCTCCAATCAGGCGCTTTGGAATCGCCGGCGTAAACGGCGGATCGTGGAGCTGGGCGTGTCCGGGCAAGTTCACGAGCGTCATCAGATCGCCGAGGCCGATCAGCCCTTCGGTTTCATAACAGTCGCTTGTCGATAAGTCGAGTGCGTCGAGCAGCAAGTCACGGATATATTCCGGCATGCCGCGCTCGATCTCCAAGCGCACGGCTTCGCCGAAACGCCGGCGCTGCAATTCGGATTCGATCGCGGCCAGCAGATCGTCGGCTTCATCTTCCTGCACGTCGAGATCCGCGTCGCGCGTCACCCGGAAGAGATACGACTCGCGCACTTGCATGCCGGGGAAAAGCGCGTGAAGATGCTGCGCAATCAGATCTTCCAGAAGCACGAACCACTGTTCGCCTTCGGGGGCTGATTCGATGGGTACGAAACGCGCGAGCGTTTGCGGAATTTTGATGCGCGCGAAGTGCAGTTGCACGCCGTCGGCAGTAACTTCTTCGAGCTCGACCGCCAGCGAAAGCGAGAGATTCGAGATGTACGGAAAAGGATGGCCCGCGTCCACGGCCAGCGGCGTGAGCACCGGAAAAACGCGCTCGTCGAAAATGCGATCCAATTGCGCGCGGCGCTCTTCGTCGAGATCGGCAACGCGCAGCACGCGAATGCCGGCGCTATCCATTTCGGGCAGCAGCGTTTCGTTCAACAGCCGCATTTGGCGCGCGAGCGATACGCGCAGGCGCTCCGAAATTGCGAGCACGTGCTCTGAAGGCGTGCGGCCGTCTTCAGAACGCTTGTGAATCTGCGCTTCGATCTGCTGCTTGATCGCCGCGACTCGAACCATGAAAAATTCGTCCAGATTCGTACCGTAGATCGAAACGAAGTGCAGGCATTCGAGCAGCGGCGTCCCTTCGTCCAAGGCTTCCTCGAGAACGCGCTCGTTGAATTCCAGCCACGAGAGCTCGCGGCTGAAGTACAGGGACGGGTCATCCAAGGGCCGGACCGGCGCTTGAGCCGCCGGCTGCGGTTTAGGTTGCGAGAGCATTGGAAAACGTGGGATTCGCCGTGCGGGGAGGAAACACTCGGAAGCCATGAACTGGGGCGATCTGTGGCAGCACGTGCAAACCTATCTCGAGCTGGCGGCTGCCGCGCTCGCAGCCGGCAGCACCGTAGGCATCCCGCTGGGCGTGCTTGCATCGCACGTGCCGCGCGCGCGCGCGCCGGTATTGATCGCCGCTAACGTGGGGCGAGTCGTTCCAAGCTTGGCGGTGCTTACGTTCATGCTTCCGTTATTCGGAGTCGGTTTCGCGCCTGCGCTCGCCGCGCTCGCGCTCTTGGTGATCCCGCCGGTCGCGATCAATACCGATCTCGGTTTTCGCAGCGTGCCGGCCGCCGCGATCGATGCAGCGCGCGGCCTGGGAATGACCGATGGGCAGATCTTGCGCCGCGTAGAGTGGCCGCTCGCGTTTCCTGTTCTGTTCGCCGGCGTGCGCACGGCAACGACCGAAGTGATCGCAAGCGCCGTGCTGGCGGCGTTCATCGGTGCAGGCGGCCTCGGTGAATATATAACGACGGGCTTGCAAGCCAATCAGCCGCAGCTGCTTCTGCTGGGCGTGGGAACGATCGCCGCGATCGCGCTGGCGGCCGAATTCGGACTGGCTTTCACGCAACGCCGCCTGGAGGTAAAGACATGAAGCTGACCCGCGCGCGCGCGATGGCGCTTTTCGGTTCCGCACTCGTTCTGCCGCAATGCGGCCGTACTAGCGCGCTCCGGATCGGTTCCAAGAATTTCAGCGAGAACATTACGGTTGCCGAAGTTTACGCGGCCGCGCTGGAGACGCGAGGGATTAGGATCGACCGCCACATGAACTTAGGAAGCACGCAGATTGCGATGGCCGCAATACAGCGCGGCGACATTCAATTGTATCCGGAATATACGGGAACGGCGTTGATCGACGTGCTGCACATGCCGCCGATGCGCGATCCCAAGAAATTATTCGCAACCGTCAAGCGTGAATACGAGAAACGGTTTGGGCTGACGATCCTCAACCCGTCGCCTGGGAGCGATTCACAAGGCTTGGTCGTAACGCGCGCCGTCGCGCAAAAATATAACGTCCGCACGCTCTCGCAGTGCGCGCAAGCGGCCCCGCAACTCAGGCTGGCTGCCGTACCGGAATTCGTGGCGCGCGCCGACGCGCTGCCGGGCCTGCAGAAATTCTACGGTGGATTCAAGTTCAAGAGCGTGCGCACGTTCGAGATAGGCCTGCAATACGAAGCGCTCAAACGCGGCGATGCCGACGTGGCAACAGCTTTCACGACGGATGCGCTGATTGCCGCGAACAATTTCGTCGTACTGGAGGACGATCGCCGGTTTTGGCCGCCGTACAACATCGTCCCGGTCGTACGATTGGATTCACTCTTCGTCGGCCGCCGCCCGATCGTCGCGACGCTCAATCGCGTTTCCGGAGTACTCACCGACACGGCGCTGCGCAGGCTCAACGTCGAAGTAGATCTGAACAAACGCGACCCGGGCGAAGTCGCTGCGGAGTTCATCTATTAGCGTAAGCGTTGGCTTTGACTCGGTCACCGCACGGTATCCCCAAGCCGACCGGAATGCTGTTGACGGCGTTTCGTTCCAGGTGCCCGCCGGAAGTTTTACAGTACTGCTGGGCCCGTCGGGCTGCGGAAAAAGCACGCTGCTGCGCACCGTCAACCGGCTGGTCATTCCAACGGCCGGTACCGTAACGCTCGGCGATCGCGACGTCGCCTCCTTCGAACCGACTGCGCTGCGCCGCAGCATCGGGTACGTTATTCAAGCAGTCGGACTCTTCGCACACATGACCGTTGCGCAAAACATTGCGATCGTTCCGGAGCTTTTGCATTGGGACCGCGAACGCATAGCGCGGCGCGTGGACGAATTACTCGAACTCGTCGGACTCGATCCGCAGCGTTACCGCAATCGCGCCCCCCGGGAGCTTTCCGGCGGCGAGCAGCAGCGCGTAGGCGTCGCCCGCGCGATCGCCGCCGAACCGCAAGTTCTGCTGATGGACGAACCCTTCGGCGCCGTCGACGCGATCGCGCGCAGATCTCTGCAAGACGAAATGCTGCGGATCGTGCGCACGCTGCAGACGACGATCTTGTTCGTGACGCACGACGTTGAGGAAGCGCTGCGCCTGGCCGATCGCATCGCGGTCATGCGCGAAGGCAAACTCGTGCAGTACGCAACGCCCGAAGAGGTGCTGCGCGCGCCCGCGAGCCCGTACGTAGCGCAGCTGTTCGCGATGAATGCCGATCTGCGCCGTTACGAGGCCTTGCGCGCGGAGCTGGCGCGCGAATGAGCTACCTTTTCTCGCACGCCGGGCAGATTGCAGGCTTAACGCTGCAGCATGTGGCGCTCGTTTTCACGGCGCTAGGCATTGCGCTCGCAATCGCGCTGCCGCTGGGAATTTTTGCGGCGCGCGTGCAGCGGGCCGCGGCCCCGCTCTTCGGGGTGCTCGGCGCGATCTACGCGATTCCGTCGCTCGCGCTGCTCGCGCTGCTCGTAAAGTATTTCGGATTGGGCGCGCTCCCCGTAATCATCGTGCTCGCTGCGTACGCCCAGTTCATTCTCGTGCGCAACATCGCCGCGGCACTGCGCGCCGTGCCGGCGGCGCAGCTCGACGCCGCGCGCGGAATCGGCATGTCGGCGTGGCAGCAATTTTGGCGCGTGGAGTTGCCGCTCGCCTCGCCGGTCATGCTCGGCGGCTTGCGATTGGCCACCGTTGCGTTGATTGCGATCGCGATGTTGGGCGGCTACGTCGGCGCCGGCGGTCTGGGAAGCGAGATCTTCTTCGGACTGCAGCGCCGTTACGTCGAACAAACCTTGGCGGGCAGCATTCCCGCCGCGCTCCTGGCGATTGCAGCCGATGCCGCGTTCCGAGCCATGGAACGTCTCGCGACGCGCCGCGTTAGCGGCTAGGGTTTTAAGTAGCGCGCGAACCATTGCGCGAGAATGTGCAGCCGCTCTACCCGGTGGATGGGCGAACCCGTGCGCGAGAGATCGTGGTTCTCACCGGGCACGGCGACGTACTCAATCGGGCGGCCTAGGATTTTCGCCGCGTTGAACCATTGCAGCGTCTGATCGATCGGCGTGCGCGTATCTTCCTCTGAATGGAGAATCAGCAGCGGCGTGACCGCGTTCGCGACCGACGAGATCGGCGACTGCTGCAGATACAAATTGCCCGCCTGCCACGGCAGACCCCAAGAGTAGCGCCCGCCGAGCGCATTATCCGAAGCGAGATCCGCCGCGAGCTGCTCGGTTGCCAAATTGCTGACGACGCGCTCCGCGATCGCCGCTTTATAGCGCCGCGTGTGGCCGACGACCCACAGCGTAGCGTAGCCGCCGTAACTTCCGCCCGCGACGCCGAGCCGGTTGGGATCGACCTCCGGCCGTTTGATTGCCGCGTCCATCACGCGCTGGACGTCGTCGCACATCGCGGCGCCCCAGTGCTTGGCCAGCGCCTCTTCAAAAGGGTAGCCGAAGCCGACGCTGCCCCGCGGATCGCTAAACACGACGTTGTATCCGAGACCCGCCCAAACTTGCAGTTCGTGAAAAAACGTCTCGCCGAACTGCGTTTCCGGACCGCCGTGAATATCCAGAATGGTCGGGCGCTTTTCTCCGGGTTTCAAACCGATGGCCGGCATAAACCACGCGCGCACGGTAAAACCGGCGTCGTCGACGATCGAAAACGGTTGCGGGGTCGAAAGTTGGAGCTGCCCGAGAAACGCATCGTTCATGCTCGTGAGGCGTTTGCTTTGACCCGTCGTGAGATCGATCAGGTACACTTCACGCGGGTGCGTGAAATCCGAAAGCGTGTAAGCCGCGTAATGCCCGCTTTCGTCCATCGAACAATCCGTAGCTTCGCCCGAGGTCGTCAGCTGTTGCACGCTGCCCGTGCGCGGATCCAGTTTCACCAGCGCGCTGTAACCGGGTTCTTCCACGTTCGTCAACACGAAGCTCTCGTGCGGAGCGAAATATGGCCCGCACAATCCGCCCGGCTCGCCCATGTCGGCGAGAACGCTGTCGCCGAAGTCGATCGTGTTTAGGGGCACCACGGTCTTGCGGTGCGAGCCGTCCGGAAGCGAGCGCACGAGCGCGGGGAATTCCGCCGGGTCGCGCACGCCGCCGCTGAAGAACCAGAGTTCGCGGCCGCGATCGTAATCCAATAAACCGTTCGAAGGCTGGTTTGAAATCAGTTTGCGCATCGCTCCGCCCGCGGCCGGAATCGTATAGATGTCATTGGGGCCCAAGCTGGGCGAATGGTAACGCAAGGAGTCGAACGCAATCGCTTTATCGTCGGGCGACCAGCGCGGATTGCCTTCGGACCAAACTCCGCTCGTCAGCGCGCGCGCGCCGCTGCCGTCCGCGTTCATCACCCAAATGTGCGGGTGCCGGTCGTAGGTGTAACCCGCGCCGTTGCCCTCGAAGTGCATCTGCGTGATCACGCGCACGTCGCTCTTGGTCTGATCTTTCTTCGGTCTAAAGCCGGCGGCGGCGAAATCGATGCGCGCCGCGGGCGCCGGATCGATTGAAACAACCCGGAAGGCGATGCGTTTCCCGTCGTGCGAAAACGCGGCTCCGCTCGCGCCCGCTTTCAGATGCGTCAGCTGGCGCAGCCGGCCGCTCACAACGTCGTACGCGTAGAGCTGCGGACGCGTGCCCTTCTTGGCGGGAGCCCGCGTGAAGACGATCGTCCGGCTGTCGGGAGACCAGACCGGACCGCCGTCGCGCCCCGTGTTCGCCAGCCGTTTCGGCTCGCCACCCGAGACCGGAATGAGATAAAGATTGCTGTCGTAGGTTTCTTTGGGACCATTGAGGCGCGTCACGACGAAGACGACGCGCGTACCGTCGGGCGAGATCTGCGGGCCGGTGATGAACGTAAACTTAAAAAGATCTTCAGGCACGACGGGCCGGGGCGCGGCGAGTGCGGCGCCCGGGATGGCGGCGGCGAACGCCACCGCCGCGCAGAAAGCAACGGCGCGCGCGATCACGCGCGCACCAGCAGATTGACGCTGAAGCGCCGGTCGCCGTCGAACCATGCGCGCGAAACGCTCAATCCGGCAGCTCGCGCCATCTCCGCGATATCCTCGGGTGAGTACTTGTACGCCGACTCGGTGTGGATGCGTTCGCCATCGTTAAAATGCACGGTAGTTCCAAGAGCTCCAATCGTAACGGTCTGTTCGCTTAGCGCGACCAAGTATGAATGTAGTCCGCCGGTTTTTTCATCGTACTCGACGACGTGTTCGAATTGCTTGGCGTCGAAGTCAGCCTGCAGCTCGCGATCGACCCGCACCAGCACGTTCTTGTTGAACGCCGCGGTGACGCCGGCTGCGTCGTCGTAGGCAAGCATCAGCTCGCGTCTATCTTTTTTTAAATCCGCGCCGAGCAGCAAGCCGTCGCCCGGTTTCAGCAGCGCGGCGACCCGGCGCAGCAATGCAACAGCTTCGGGTGGCTCGTAATTGCCGATGTTCGAACCCATGAACATAAAGAGTACTTTTTCGGTTCGCCGCAGATGCGGCGTATCGAGGATCGAAAAATAATCGGCGACATAACCGCACACGCGCAGCGCAGGGTAACTTTCAACGAGAGAGCCTGCAGACGCGCGGAGCGCTTCGGCAGAAATGTCGATCGGCGAGTAGCGCAGCGTGCGCTGCACGCGCAGCGCCTCTTCGATCAAAATGCGCGTCTTGGCCGCACTGCCGCTGCCGAGCTCGACGAACTCGACCGGGTTGCCGAGCGCCCGTACGATTTCCCAACCCCATTCGCGTAAGATGGCGGTTTCCGCGCGCGTCAGATAGTACTCGGGCAGTAGCGTGATCGCGTCGAAAAGCGCCGACCCGACCGCATCGTAGAAGTACTTTGAGTTCAGCTTTTTCGGGCGCGCGGCAAACCCGGCAGCGACGTCCTCGGCAAAACTTGGAAGACGCAGGGGCTGCGGCACCGTGACGATCTGAAGGCGGTCCATAGGAGCCGTAGTAACCGCGCGCATAAGTGGGAGCCTCCCGGGGAAGAGGAGAGCGATGATAAGTCAGGCTGTGAATATTTCTGTCGACGGCTCGCAGATGGATTCCTATCTTGCGCGCCCTCCGTCCGGTTCCGGACCTCACCCTGCCGTCATCGTGCTGCAAGAAGTGTTCGGTGTGAACGCCGAGATGCGGCGCATAACCGATATGCTGGCGGCCGCCGGCTATGCCGCCCTCGCCATCAACTATTACCATCGAACCCATCCGAATCTCGATCTCGCGTACGACGAATCATCCATGCAAAAAGCGCTCGAAGCGCGCAATAGCGTTACACGTGCGACGTTATATGCCGACCTGGGCGCCGCGATCGCATGGCTGAAGGATCAAGACTTCGTGCGCGACGGCAAGATCGCGACCTGGGGATTTTGCATGGGCGGCGCGGTCGCGTTCTTGAGCACGACGCTTCCGGACGTGCGCGGCGCGATCTGTTTCTACGGTGGATCGATCGTGAAGCCGTTCGGCAGCGGCGAGCCCGGAGCTCTGCAAGAAGTCGACAAGATTCGCGCACCCCTGCTGTTGTGCTTCGGCGCGGAAGATCGCGGCATTCCGCCCGAGGACATCGAGCGCATCCGCAAAGAGCTGGATGCGCACGGAATCAAATACAAGCTCGAGGTCTATCCCGGTGTCGGCCATGCGTTCTTCCGGCAAGGCACGCCGCGCGCGGTCGCCCGGCAAGAACGATTCTCAGACGAAGCGGTTGCCACTGCGGTGGCGGACTCGTGGAATCTCGTGCAAGCCTTCTTGCAAGACTGTTTTGAAGGTTAGGTCTTAGCGGCGCAAAGCGATCGAATAGCAGCCTCAGCTTGCGGGTCGGCGGGATCCGACTGCGGACGAATATACATCGCGAGGAAGATCTGACCGCCCACCGGCGTCGAGACCATTTCCAACGCCTGCGGCTTCCCGCTATGGCCTGAACCAACTGCGCTGAGGTATTGCGCACTACGGTTCCCGCAAATCTTGATCGTCGATTGCCTTTGCGCTTTGAGCGCTCCCATGCCCGTCTGAGGCAGCGTCTTTAAGTCCAGCGTCGTCGTCGATTGGCCGCGCACGAGCATGAGCATCTCGTCTTGTTTATTATCGGAAGCCTTTTTGGTCCATATCTGTAAATGTCCGAAACCGATGAACGCAGGCAGCGCTGTCCAGCCGGCAGGAGCCTTAAAATCGAGACCGTCAGTCGCACTGCCGCAGCCCGCCAACGCCAACGAAGCGAAAAGAACCGCCGCAATAGAACGTTTCATTGCCGTTCTATTGGCTTTTCATAACCTGTAATCTTTGCCCAGCGGTCGATCACGTCGTTGATATATGCATGCGTCTCGGCATACGGCGGAATGCCATGGTAGGCAGCCACGGCGCCTGGCCCGGCATTGTAGGCCGCCAGTGCGGCGGTGATCGGATTTGGATACGTCGTATCATAGGCTCGCACGTACGAGCCGAGCAGCGATGCCGCGCCGCGGATCGACTCGAACGGATCGAACGGATCGATTCCCGCATCCGCGGCCGTTTCAGGCATAAATTGCGCGATGCCGATCGCGCCCGCGGCCGAGAGCGCACGCGGATCGAAAGCAGACTCTTGCAGCAGCGTCGCGGCTAGGAATTCGGGCGGCAGATCCTGCGCGCGTGCGGCGCGCTCGGTAGCGTCGGCCAGCTCGAGCGCGTCAACGGGCGCCAGCTTTGAATTCGTGTACAGTATCGTGCGCGCGATAGCGAGCGTCGCGCTGCGCGTGGGCGGTCCGTCTTGCAGGAGGCGCATGCCGTGGAGAACGTTTGCATATGTCGGCAGATGCCACGACATCGCGGCGTCCACGACGGTGGGTATGAACACCTTGGTGTTCGGCGTCGTCTCGGGAGCAGGCCCGGCGCACGCGCAGATCGCCAAGCAAACTCCCGCGGCAGCGCGAAGGCGGCACGTCAATGGCATTCCTGGCAGCGTTTGTGGTCCTCGTAGCCGGCGATTTTGGATCGACGTTCTTCTATCATGTGCCGCAGCACCTATGGTTCACTCTGCATCTGCGCACGCATCACGACCGCCGGCGCTCGTACTGGGACCACGCCGTGATGTCGCGCGATCCGGCCGTACTGCTCGACGGATTGCTGGGCGCGCTGCCTTACCTGGCGGTCGCAGCATTGCTTTGGCGCGTCTCTTGGGCGGGCGCCCTGGCGGGCCTGGCGGTCGGGCAGCTGCACGTGTGGTGGCGGCACTCGGGCGACCTGGGGTGGCGCTCTCCACCCGCACTGCGGGCAGCCTTCGGCACGCTCGGAATCGTGCTGCCCGAGGACCACAACGGGCATCACCGAAATCCAGCAACTGAGTTCGGCGACATTTTTCGCTTTTATGACGCCCCTGCGCGGGCGCTTCTGGCCGCACTCTCTCCAACCAGACGGCGCCGCACGGCGCCCCCAGGAGTCAAAGCTTGAAGAAACGCGCCCTCTTTCTGATCTCCGATACCGGTGGCGGCCATCGCAGCGCCGCCAACGCGATTGCGGTCGCCTTGGACGAAATCCGCAATCCGGAGTTCGAGCAACGCATCGAGGATGTGGCCGCGCACTGCGCTTTTCCGCTCACGCAGCTGGGTTGGGGCTACTCGGCAGCGCTTCGATACGCACCGCCGGTGTACGGCGCGCTGTACTATGCGACCAACGGACGGCGCCGCTACAAGGCGCTGGTTCGTTTCTGCGAACCGCTCTATCGCGAGCGCTTACGCGATCTGTTTCTGGATTATAAACCCGACGTGATCGTCTCGATCCATCCGCTGCTCAACCATGCGGCTCTGCGCGCGCGCGCCGACGCTGCGATGCAACACATTCCCATCGTAACGGTGATTACCGATCTCGGGAAGGTGCACGAGTCGTGGCTCACGCCGGAAGCGGATGCAGTGGTCGTGCCCGCACGCGAAGTGTACGAACGCGCGCTCTCGCGCGGCGTTCCCATAAACCATTTACGAATGCTCGGCCAGCCGATTCATCCCAACTTCGACGACGTTACCGGCGGCAAGAACGAGCTGCGCGCGCAACTGGGTTTGCCGCAAAATACATTCGTGACGTTATTGATGGCAGGCGGGGAAGGCGGCGGCAAACTGCTGCACGCTACTTTGCGCTTGGCTAAAGCGCGGCTCCCGATGCACTTGGTGGTCGTGTGCGGCCGCAACGAAACGATGCGCGCGAAAATCGAAGAGTTCGCGCGCACGCTTCCGACGCCGATGACCGTCTTGGGATTCACCGACAAAATTCCCGAATTGATGCGCGCCGCGGATCTGCTGGTAACGAAGGCCGGCCCCGGAACGCTGGCCGAAGCCAACGCCGCGCAGCTGCCGGTCGTGGTTTATGACTACATTCCCGGGCAAGAGCGCGGCAACGTGGACTTCGTGCGCAATAACGGAATCGGCGTCGTCGCCATCAACAGCATCGCCGAGATCGTGCGGGCCGTTGACGGACTGGTGCGCAACCCGCGCCGCCTCGAAGCGATGCAGCGCAACCAGGAGCTGATCGCTCCCAAACGCAGTTCGCGCCGCATCGCGGCGCTCATCGCGCAGATCGCGCTGCGCGGCACGATCCCGTCCGACGACGAGTACGTGCCGCTGCGCGAAGCTATTAGCGTCTAGTTTACATCAAGAACGCGGGGCGCTTCCCGGACGTGTTGCCGCAGAACGTCATGTGCGCGCTGTGCGGAATGTACCACGCGTGGATGTCGTAGTGCGGAATCGTGTAACCAGGATGCCCGTGCGATTCATACCAGATGTCGACGTGATCGATCTTGTAGCCGGGCAGCGGCTTTAGAACCTCGTCCCAGCTCGCGCCCTTCGTGAATTGCGCCTTGTCGACCATCACTTCGGTGAACGTCGCTTTGCCGTTGTAGTAGCCGTAGACCGGGCCGAACGGGAAATTTCCCGGCTTGGCATAGTGATAGCCCATCGTCGGAATGCACCCCGAAACCGGCACGGTACCGGCCGGCATAACGGACGGATGCGGCCCTTTGGGCAGCGTCATCATCATCTGAAGGATCGCGGGCGTCATTCCCGGCGGAAGTTTACCCGTCGGCGGTGCTTTAGGAGCCGGCGTCGCTGCCAGCAAGCTCGCGGCGGCAGCGAGCGAAAGACCCAAAAGAAAAGCGCGTTTTTTCACTTATGCAACCTCCATTGCAAGGGGCAGGTTCAGCAACAAATCACTTTGTCATTCTGAGCGCTATAGGTAAGCTGGCCGCTTCCCGGTGGCATTTCCGCAGAACCTCATGTGCACGCGATGCGGAACGTACCATGCGTGCAGGTCGTAGTGCGCGAGCCGGTAGCCCGGATGGCCATACGGTTCGAACCAAATGTCAACGTGATCGATCGCGTATCCCGGCAGCGGTTTCAGAAGATCGTTCCAACTCTTTCCCTGCTCGAACGATCGCTTGTCGATCATCACTTCGGTGAACACCGCTTTACCGTTGTAGTAACCGTAGAATGGCCCGAACGGAAAGTCCTTGGGCTTGGCATAGTGGTAACCCATCGCCGGAACGCAGCCTTCGAAGGGAACCGTGTCTGCCGGCATCGCGGCCGGATGGCCTTTCAGCGGCGTCATGATCATCTTGATGATTTCCGGCGTCAGGCCGAACGGGAGCTTCACCGCTAGCATGGAGAGATACAAAACGGCGAAAACTTTCAGGGTGTGAGGCCGCCTTGGAATGCCATTTTTGCGGCGCCTACTTGGCCGGCGTCGTTGCCGAGCTTCGCGATCTCGAGCCTGGTCGTGCCGCGCGGGACCATCGTGGTCAATTCGTCAACGTGAGCTCGCACCGAGTCGAGCATGAAGTCGCCCGCGCTGCTGACGCCGCCGCCCAGCGCGATCACTTCCGGATTTACAAAAGCGATGATGTTTGCAAGTCCGAGCGCGAGATCGGCGGCAAAATTGCGCCACGCGGCCGAGGCGTGCGCGTCGCCGGCTTGCGCGCCGCGCCTGATCGCTTTCGATCCGAGCTTGTCGCGTTCGCGTTCGAGCAGTTGGCTGCGCGGAAACGAGGGCGCGATCACAAAGGCGTGCCGAATGAGTCCAGTGCCGGAGGCTTGCGCTTCAAAGCATCCGGTTTTTCCGCATCCGCAGATAAAGCCGTCGGTCGGGCGTATTTGGTGGTGGCCGATTTCGCCCGCGCCCGCGCGGTTGCCGATCAGCAGCCTTCCGCCCGAAACGATGCCGCCGCCGATTCCCGTACCGATCGTCAGCAGCACGAAGTCTTGCGTGTCTTTCCCGCTTCCGAACGTGTGCTCGCCGAGCGTCGCGCAGCGCGCGTCGTTGGCGACGAAGACCGGCAGCGGATAGCGCTTGCGCAGACGCTCGCCCAGCGGAGCGTTCGTCCACAAGAGATTGGGCGAATACAAGACGGCGCCGCTGCGAGGGTCGATATTGCCCGGCGAGCCCACGCCGATTCCGATCGCGTCCTTTGCCTTGCCGTCCTTGAGCGCGTTGTCTACGACGGTTTGCAGCGAAGCGACGACCGCGTCGAAGGAGCGGTCTTCGATGTCCTGCTCGAACTGGCCGAGGATCGCGCCGTCTTCGCCGATGATTCCGGCGGTAACGTGTGAGCCTCCGAGGTCGACACCGATAGCTGTGCGCACTGTTTATGCTTCTCTCGCCGGGGCCTTAAAAAACCTCCGTCGAATAACTCCGGCGATATGACTACCATCGATTTGACCGCCCTGAAAAAGTTCACGCTCGAAACCGGACAACCCACGCATCCGGAGATGCTCGATACGACGCCGATGGAACGAGTCCAAGACATCGAGATCGATCTAGAGCACATTACGATCACCTACAACCAAACGATCAACCACTACTACAACTCGAGCGAGAACATCGAACGCGAGTGGATCTACAAATATAACGAAGATCCCGAGTTCGTTGCGGCCGTCGCTCACGTGATCGAATTGGCGCGCAAGCACCTGCGGGATTTGCCCGAGAACGTCGCCTGCCCGCCGGGCTGCGCCGAATGCTGCAGCGGCTACGAACCTTTCGTGAGCCGTGCCGACGTCGACCGCATCGCGGCGCACTTGCATATGACCTCGCAGGAAGTGCTCGACGAATACGTCGTCAAACGCACCTCGGCCGATGGATATCATCTGGGCTATCTGCGAAAAGTCACCGACGACATCGCGGATCAATGCGTGTTCCTCAAGGAATCGCGCCCCGGACGCTTTTACTGCGGAATATACGAAGGCCGCCCGGCGGACTGCCGCGACTTCTCGCCGATCGGCTGCGACGACGTAAACAAGGATCTCCCGCGCGACAAAGTGCTGAAAATCGGACCGCCCTTCCAGCCGAAACACCGCAAAAAAAACTCGCTCCGTAGATGATCCGCGCGTTCTTATTCGCGGCCGCGCTTGCCGCGCTCGCCGTCGGAACGACCTTCCTGGCGCATGCGCAAACCGTTCCGGCCGCATATTACGGCGCACTCCAGTGGCGGATGATCGGTCCGTTTCGCGGAGGCCGCACGGTCGCAGTCTCCGGCGTTCCGTCGCAGCGTGGAACCTATTACATGGCCGCGACCGACGGCGGGATTTGGAAGAGCACCGACTACGGACGCACGTGGGATCCAATCTTCGATGGGCAATACACCGGCTCGATCGGCGCGCTCGCCGTCGCGCCAAGCGACCCGAATATCTTGTACGCCGGTTCGGGCGAAGGTTTGCGCCGTCCCGATCTTTCCGTTGGCGACGGGATTTACAAATCGACCGACGCCGGCGCGACTTGGGTGCATCTTGGCTTACGCGACGGGCGGCAGATCGCCGGCATCGCAATCGATCCGCGCAATCCCAATCGCGTCTTCGCCGCTGTTTTAGGGCACCCGTACGGGCCGAACGACGAGCGCGGCCTTTACCGCAGCACCGACGGCGGTCAGTCCTGGCAAAAAGTGCTGGGCAAAGATGAAAACACCGGCGCGGCTACCGTCCTGATCGATCCGCGAAATCCCAATATCGTTTACGCCGCGTTGTGGGCTTCACGCAATCCGCCGTGGCGCTTGCGCGATATTCTGCAGCTCTTCCAAGACGGCGGACTCTATAAATCGGCGGACGGCGGCACGACCTGGACGCAGCTGCGCACCGGCCTTCCCGCAAACGTAGGCCGCATCGGTTTGGCAATTGCGCCGGGAGATTCGCAAAGACTGTACGCATGGGTGAACGACGATAAGGGGTGCGGGATTTATCGTACAAGCGACGCCGGTGCGAGCTGGATCCAAGCGAGCTCCGAATCGCGCGTGTGCGGGCGCGGGGACGATTTTTCGGGACTCGCCGTCGATCCGTCCGATCGCGATGTTGTATTTGCAGCGAATACGCAGACCTACCGCTCGGCCGATGCCGGAAAAACGTGGATTGGGTTCAAGGGCGCGCCCGGCGGAGACGATTACCACACCGTCTGGATCGATCCCGGCGATCGCAACATCATTCTGCTCGGCTGCGATCAAGGCGCAACGCTTTCAGTAAACTATGGCCGGACGTGGAGCTCGTGGTACAACCAGCCGACGGCGCAGTTCTATCACGTCATCACCGACGATCGCTTTCCGTACCGCGTGTTCGGCGGCCAACAGGAGAGCGGCAGCGCGGAAGTGCCCAGCCGCAGCGACGACGGCGCGATTTGGATTCGCTACTGGCATCCGGTCGGCGCGTCGGAGTACGGCTACGTCGCGCCCGATCCGCTGCATCCGACGATCATTTACGGCGCGGGTGGCGGCGTTGTCTCGCGTTACGACGAGACGCTGCAGCAGACGCAGGACGTCTCGCCCAGTTACGAACGCGGGAAGTACCGCTACAACCGAACCAATCCGCTCGTTTTCAGCCGCGCCGACAATCGGACGCTCTACTTGGGATCGAACGTCGTCTTTGCGACGACCGACGGCGGACGGCACTGGCGGACCATCAGTCCCGATCTCACGCGCGCGGACCCGGGCGTCCCGGCCAACCTCGGACCGTTTACGCAAAGCCCGCTGGCGCAAGGCGTCCATCGCGGCGTCGTTTACAGTTTGGCGCCGTCATACATCGACAAGAATCTTTTGTGGGCTGGCACCGACGATGGATGGATTTGGCTGACGCGCGATGGCGGCAAGCATTGGAGTAACGTTTCGCCGCCGGGTCTAGCCGCGGCGTCGGGTTCGTGGTCGAAAATCTCGCAAATCGATTCATCTCATTTCGATCGCGGAACGGCATATGTTGCCGTCACGCGCTTGCGTCTGGACGACATGCATCCGTACATCTACCGCACGCACGACTTCGGCGCGCACTGGGAGCTTTTGAACAGCGACTTGCCGGACAACGCGCCGGTCGACACGGTGCGCGAAGATCCCAAACAGCGCGGCCTGCTCTTTGCGGGAACCGAGAACACGGTCTATTTTTCCTACGACGACGGGACGAGGTGGCAATCGCTGCAGCTTAACCTGCCGTCCACTTCGATTCGCGATCTCGTTATCCACGGCGACGATCTCGTCGCGGGAACGCACGGGCGCTCGTTTTGGATTCTCGACGACATCGCACCGCTCCGCGAGGTAGCTGCAGTATTCGCAGAAGAACGCAAGACCGGAACGGACTTCATTGCGCCACCGATCTGCCCGTGTTTATTTGTCGCCCAAACAGCGTATCGCGTGCGGCGCGACACGTGGACCGACACGCCCCTTCCGCCGGAGGAACCCGCCGGCAAGAATCCGCCGGACGGCGCGATCATCGATTATTATTTACCGCAGGACGTGCACGGCGCGGTGAGCGTCGGAGTTTACGACTCGGTGGGAAATCTGGTGCGCGAATGGTCCAGCACCGGAAAAAGCGACCCAATCGTTCCCGCGCTTCGCGTGCCGGCATACTGGGTTCGCCCGTCGCAAATTCCGTCGACCACCGCGGGCGCGCATCGATTCACGTGGGATTACCGCTACTCGTATCCTCCGGCTGTTTCGTATGACTATCCGATCTCGGCGATCGTGCACGACACGCCGCCGGTGCCGCAAGGCGCACTCGCGCTGCCCGGCACGTATACGGTAAAGCTGTCCGTCAACGGGATGACCAGGACCCAAAGCGCCACGCTACAACTGAAAATGGATCCGCGCGTAACGATTGGCATGCCTGCCCTCCGCTCGCAGTTTACACTAGCGATGCGAATCACAAGCCTCATGGGAGTCAGCTATGCCCGGATGCAGCAGGCAACGGCGCGCAAAGACACTGCCGCCGCGCAACGTTACGGCGGCGACAACGATCAGCTCGCTTCGCTGCTGGACGTGGTCGAATCCGCGGACGCCGCGCCCACGCCGCAAGCGATCGCGGCGGTAAATGTCGTCGATCGCGATCTAAATGGCCCACGGTAACGCCATATCGCGCTTCGGCGAACCGGCAGAAAGCGATCTGCCCGCCGATATAGCCGAAGTCTACGCGAAGAATCGCGAAAAATTGGGATTCGTCCCAAACGTTTTTCGCGCGTACGCTAGGCGGCCCGAACACTTCCGCGCTTTCATGGCGTACCACGACGTGCTAATGAAAGGTCCCGGAAACCTCAGCCGTGTCGAGCGCGAGGCGATCGTCGTCGCCGTTTCGTCCGAAAACCGCTGTCAGTATTGCATGGTCGCGCATGGTGCTGCCCTGCGCGTTCTCAGCAAAGATCCGATTCTCGCCGAACAAATCGCCAACAACTGGCGCACTGCGAAGCTGCCGATAAGGTTGCGCGCTATGCTGGAGTTTGCGTCGCGCGTGAACGAGCCGGGTTTCGCGGCAACCGAACACGAGATCGACGAAATGCACTTGGCCGGTTTCAGCGACGACGACATTTGGGATATCGCCGCGATTGCCGCGTTCTTCGGTTTTTCAAACCGCATGGCTGGGCTCATGGACATGCGTCCGAACGATGAGTTCTATTCGATGGGCCGCAAACCGTAACTTCAGCGGTTACGCAGTAAGCGACGCGAATCTGCCGGCGTCGATATTACCGCCGCTGATGACGATGCCTATGCGCTTGCCCTGCGCCGGCAGCTTCCGTTGCATGACTGCCGCAAGCGCGGCTGCGCCGCTAGGCTCGATGACGATCTTCATGCGCTCGAAGGCGAAGCGCATCGCCTCGCACAGTTGGCCGTCGCTCACCGTTACGATCGATTTCACGTGGCTGCGCACGATCGGAAACGTGATTTCGCCGGGCGCTGTCGTTTGTAAGCCATCGGCGATCGTCTTCGGAACGTCGGTCTGCACGATTTCCCCGCGTTCGAGCGACTGCTGAAAATCGTTGCCCGCCTCGGGTTCCACTCCGTGGAGGTCGATCGCCGAGTTGATGCCGTGCGCAGCTAAGGCCGTTCCCGAAAGCAGCCCACCTCCGCCGACCGGTGTCACGATGACGTCTATGTCGGGAACGTCCGCCAGCAACTCCAGAGCTGCAGTTCCAGCGCCGGCGACGATCTCCGGATCGTCGAACGGCGGGACCAGCGTCGCGCCGCCCTTGCATAGCTCTTGCGCGATCTCCGCGCGATGCGATTTGTGCCGATCGTAGGTAACGATCTCGGCTCCCAGATCGCGCGTCGCGGCAGTTTTTGAAGCCGGCGCATCCGACGGCATGACGATCGTTGCGGGAATGCCGAGCAGCTTGCAGGCAAGCGCGACGCCTTGCGCGTGATTGCCGCTGGAAAACGCCACGACGCCGCGCGCGCGCGCTTGTGCATCGAGCTGTACGATGCGATTGTACGCTCCGCGAAACTTGAAGGCGCCCATGCGTTGAAAGTTCTCGCACTTGAGAAATACGGAACTGCCCACGAGCTCGTCGAGCGTACGCGATGTCAGCACGGGTGTGCGGTGCGCCACGCCGCGCAAACGTTCTGCGGCGGCTTGGACCGAGCTAAACGACGGCGCCTTCACCTGCGAACTCCACAAAACGCAACTTGGGATTCCACTCTTCGGCCAGACGCACGCTCCAATCCGACTCGAAAAGCGCTACCGGAGCTCCGTCCCAATCCTCCAGAAGTTTGGCGCTCGAAGGCAATTGCGCGGCGCGCACGCTTTCCGAATCGCCTTGGACGCGGCGCGCGATGGAAAACGGCAGCTTCGTAAAGAGCGTCTTGACATTGTATTCCGATTCGAGGCGATGCTTCACCACCTCGAACTGCAGCTCGCCCACGGCTGCCAGGACCGGTTCGGTGCGCATCGATCCCAGCGGATACATCACTTGAATCGCTCCCTCTTCACGTAACTGCGCGATCCCCTTGCCGAATGACTTGTAGCTCGCCGCGTCGACGCTGCGCACTTGCGCGAAGTGCTCGGGCGCAAAAGCCGGAAATCGCTCGAACAGAACCGGCTTGCCCTCACTCAACGAATCTCCTATCGCGAACACGCCGGGGTTAGCCAAGCCGACCACGTCGCCGGCGTAGGCGACCTCGAGCGACTCGCGCTCGCTCGCAAACAACCGCATCGCGCGCGACAACCGCACGTCTTTTCCGGTGCGGCCGTTGCGCACCGTCATGTCGCGCTCGAACCGCCCCGAGCAAATACGGACGAACGCCACGCGATCGCGGTGGCGCGGATCCATGTTCGCTTGGATCTTGAACACAAACCCGGTGAATTGATCGGAAGTGGGGTCGATCATGCGGCCCTCGACTTCGCTCGGGCGTGGTTCGACAGGCTCACCATGACACTCTTGACCCCCGTCAACAACGCGGCGTGGCGTGGGCGAGGGAGCCAGCTTTATGAAATCGTCGAGGAAAAGCTGCACTCCGAAATTGGTCACGGCGCTTCCAAAAAAGACCGGCGAGACGTCGCCGCGCAGCATGGCGCCCGCGTCAAACTCGGCGCCCGCACCTTCGAGCAGTTCGATCTCCTCGAGGAACTGGCCGTACGACCGGTCGTCGAGCAGTTCGCGAATCTGCGGATCGTCGACGCCGGTAACCTGAACGTTCGCGCGCTTGGATCCGTGCGTGGCGCGTTCGAACAGGTGCACGCGCTGCGTGGCGCGATCGAAGACGCCCTTGAAGGACGGGCCGTTGCCGAGCGGCCAGTTCATTGGAAAGACGCCGATGCCCAAGACGTTCTCGAGTTCGTCGAGCAGTTCGAGCGGGTCGCGGCTGGGGCGATCCATCTTGTTGATGAACGTCAAGAGCGGAACGCGGCGCGCGCGGCAGATCGCGAACAATTTTTTGGTTTGCGGCTCGACGCCTTTGGCGGCATCGATCAGCATCACCGCGCTGTCGGCGGCCAGCAGCGTGCGATAGGTGTCTTCGCCGAAGTCTTGGTGGCCGGGCGTGTCGAGCAAATTCACGGTGCAGCCGCCGTACTCGAACTGCAAAACCGTCGACGTGATCGAAATTCCGCGCTGCTTTTCGAGCTCCATCCAATCGCTAGTGGCGGCGCGTTGTGCCCGCCGCGCCGAAACCTGCCCGGCGGTTTGTATGGCGCCGCCATAGAGCAGCAATTTTTCCGTCAGGGTCGTCTTGCCGGCGTCGGGATGTGAAATGATCGCGAACGTGCGCCGCGTGCGCACTTCGCATGCCAGGTCGCTCATTACAGCTTGGAGGTCGCCGGTTCGTAGATGCGCAGGGTTACGCGCGCGCCGGCCTCGTGCATCAGCGCGATGGAAGAACCTTTTTTGAAGAGCTGTGCGGGAGCCGGAACATAAAACCTATCTTGGCCGCGGCGCACCAAAACGTCTTTTTCGCGCGCGACGACGCTGCAGTCGCCGAACTGCAGCTGCGTTCCGGACGGCTGGATCGCATAACCCGAAGGAAGGAGCGAGCTGACGTACGCGTGCGAGCCGAATCCTTCGAACGTTTGCCGCAAACACTCCGGGAGCGCCGACAGCACCCACGGCGCAGCCACGCCCAAAGCGTGTTCGCGCCGGCGCGTGGCCAGATCGGCTTGCGCGGCTTTGGGCGGAACCGGAACGTACACCGAAGCGATCTTCAACTTGATCGGATCGCGGTTGGCGTAACCGGCGACGATCACTGCAATCGTAAGAACGATCGCCGCCGAGATCGCATAGAACCTAAGCAGCGCTTTCGGCCGACTCGCGCTGCGTGCCCGGGCCTCCTCCGAGCATCAAACGGCCCGCTCCGATCGACCAGTCGGCCATACCATAGTAAAAATCGAATACGCGCGCTCCGAGATCGGGGCGCGGATCGGTCGCGGTCGGAAAAACGACGTTGTCGACGATGCCGTGCAGCTCCGACTCGTCTTCCGGTCTCAGAATCGGCTTCGCCGATCGATACACGATCTTCTGGATGTCCTGCAAGTCGTGGATCATAAGACCCGCAGCGTATCGCAGTTTGGGCCGCGCGCCTTCGCCGATCACGTCGACTCCGTGGAAGATCGACATCCAGCCTTCGTCGATGCGCAAGGGCGGCGTGCCGCACCCGACTTTGAGCGAGCCCCAGTTCCCGTCGGGCGCCAACACCAGTTCGCTTTCGCAAACATCGAGTAACTTTTCGCGATCTTTCAATGCAGGCTCGAGCGGGATGTACCCGATGCGGATCGATTCCCGGTCGTTGTACGGCATGCGCTCGATGATCGGAATCGAGGCTCGGCCGTCGACCGCCGAGAGATGAAGCATCGGACGATGGTAAAACGCGAGCGACGTCACGCCCGCCGGAGATCGCACCGGCTCCGGAAAAAATGCCGCGTCTTTGTCGTCGCCGATGTGCATGCCGGGTTTGTCGAACACCAATTTTCCTACGCGTTGCCAGCTGTAGCCGTCTTTAGACGTCGCAATGGCAATCCGCGGACCTTGCGGCCCGAAAGCGGTGTACGCCATCACGTACTGATCGAGCGCCGGTATGAACGTGACGCGCGGATCTTCGCAGCCGTATCC
>PLLF01000096.1 GCA_003140855.1 Vulcanimicrobiota bacterium | reverse complement strand
ATGTCGGCGCCGCCGATCGGCAGCACGAACATCACGCCGAGCACGAGCGCGAGTGCGACCATGACGCCGTACGCCCACGTCGGTTCGACGCCCAGCGTGATCATCACCCAAGCCGCCAGTCCGGCGATCCCCAGCGCCACCAAGCCGTTTACGAACTGCTGTCCGCGATATGTAACCGGACGGCCGGTCATGAGCTCTTGCAGCTTCAGAAACGCAATCACCGAGCCGGCGGCGCTCACCGCGCCGATGATCGCGCTGATGACGAGCGACACGTCGGTGAGCACGTCCAGCGGAACGCCCGCATTGTGCGCCCGCTCCCACAAAAGATATTGTGTCGTCGAAACGCAAGCTGCCGCGCCGCCGCCCGCACCGTTGAAGAGCGCGACCATTTGCGGCATCGCCGTCATCTTCACTTTAAGCGCCGAGAATAAGCCGATTGCGGTTCCGGCAACAACGCCGATGAGAATCGCCCACCATCCGATGCCGTGCGACGGTCCGAGTGCGGCCACAATCGCGATCAGCATGCCGGCCGCGGCCAGCCGGTTTCCGAAACGCGCCGTCGCGGGCGAGCTCAAAAAATGCAGCCCGAGAATGAACAGCGCGATCGCGGCGATCTCGGCGAGCCGGAGAAGAACGAACGCGGTCACTTTTTACCCGGCTCGCGTTTCTTGAACATCTGCAGCATGCGTTCGGTCACGGCAAAACCGCCCACGACGTTGATCGTGCCGAGCGTCACCCCAACGATAGTAATGAGCGTTAGCAGCGGCGTAGCTAGCGCGTGCGCCGGATCCAACAGTTTTACGGTAACGATGATCGCGCCTACCAGCACGATACCGTGGATGGCGTTGGTTGCCGACATGAGCGGCGTATGCAGCGTGGTGGGAACTTTCGAGATGACTTCAAAGCCCACGAAGATCGCCAGCACGAAAACCGTCAGCAGCGCGAAGAACGTTGCGAGCTCGCTCACGATGCAACTCCGGCGCGGACGATCGTCGTGCCGCGCGCGATCTCATCGGCGGGATCGAGTGCCAGGGCGCCGTCTTTTATTAGCGCCTCCAGCAAGGCTTGGACGTTGCGCGAATAGAGCTGCGAAGCGTGCGCGGGCATCGTTGCGGCGAGGTTCGTCTTGCCGATGATGTGCACGCCGTTTTTCGTCACGACCGTTTGATCGGCTACGGTGAGCGCGCAGTTTCCGCCGGCTTCAGCCGCCAGATCGACAATAACCGATCCGGGTCCCATCGCGGCAACCGCCTCTTCCGTTATGAGCAGCGGCGCGGGACGGCCCGGTACGAGCGCGGTCGTAATGACGACGTCGGATGCGCCGATATGATCGACCATGAACTGCCGCTGCTTTTGAATTTGTTCGGGCGTGAGCTCTTTGGCGTAGCCTCCCGCACCCTCGGCGTCCGCGCCCAAGTCGAACTCCAGAAACGATGCACCCAAACTTTGCACTTGTTCCTTGACGACTGCGCGTGTGTCGTACGCGCTGACGACCGCTCCCAACCGTCGCGCCGTCGCAATCGCTTGCAATCCGGCAACGCCGGCGCCGAGAATCAAAACTTTTGCCGGGCGAATCGTGCCGGCGGCGGTCGTGAGCATCGGAAAGAATTTCGGCAACTCGGATGCCGCGAGCAATACGGCCTTGTAACCCGCGATATTGCTTTGCGAACTGAGCGCATCCATCGCTTGCGCGCGCGTGATGCGCGGAATGGCGTCCATCGAGAGCGCGGTAATGCCGGCTTCGGCCAGCCGCTGTACGTAGCGCGGATCGCCGAGGGGCGCGAGCAAACCGAGCAGCGCAGCTTTTTTCGGCAGTGCGGAAAGCACGGCATCGTCCGGTCTTCCAACCGTGACGACCAAGTCGGCGTCGCTCAGGATTTGGCTGCGATCTGCAACCGTGGCGCCCGCTTTCACATACAGGTCGTCGGGATACGCGGCGCGCTCGCCGGCGCCGCGCTCGATCTTCACCGTCATTCCGGCTTTCGTCAATTTGGCGACGGTGTCGGGAACCAGCGCGACCCTCGTTTCGTTGGGCGCGGTTTCCCGCAGCACGGCGATGTTCATCGGGCCGTCCGTTTCCCTTCCCGGAGCGTGAAACCTGCGCTCTAGATTATGCGAATGCGGTTGCGCAAGATGCCGATCTTTTCAATCTCGACTTCTACTTCGTCGCCGTCTTTCAGAAATTCCGGAGGCGTGCGCGCAAATCCGACGCCCTCGGGCGTGCCGGTCGCGATGACGTCGCCGGGCTCCAGCGTCATGCCCTTGCTCAATTCCGCGATCAGTACGGGAAGCGAAAAGATCATGCGCGCCGTGCTGCTGTGCTGCTTTTCGGCTCCATTGACGCGCAGCGCTAGTGACAGGTTTTGCGCGTCCCCGATCTCACCGGCCGAAACTATCCAGGGTCCGATCGGAGCCGCCGAATCCAAGCTCTTTCCTTTAAACCATTGCACGTGCGCCCGCTGCAGATCGCGAGCTGTGATGTCGTTGAAACACGTGTAACCGAAAACTGCCTCGAGCGCATGCTCTTTCGAAACGTCTTTGACGCGCGCGCCGATGACGACGGCAAGTTCCGCTTCCCAGTCGTATTCGCGCGAGACGCGCGAAGAGAACTCGAGCGTCTGTTCCGGATTCGCAATCGCGGTTGGAGCTTTGGTAAAAAATGTCGGTACGTAAGGGAGTTTCAAGTCGCGCCCGGTTGCGCGCGCGCCTTCCAGTGCATGATCCAAATAGTTGCGCCCGACGCAAAAGATATTCTTATTCGGATGAACGGGCGCCGCCAGCGACACATCGGTGAGCGTATAAGATTCCGATCGGTGACGCTCCGCGCGCCGCTCGGGCGGCAGCGCAATATATTCGAGTAACGTGCCGCAATCGATCGCACGGACCCGGTCGCCGTCGAGATAGCCCGGACGGAGGCGTCCCTGGTGCTCGAACGTTACGTAACGCACGCCGGGCGTTACGGGTGCGGCGACGGCGAAGCGGTTGGTTTGGTGACCGATTTCTTGAGCGCGGCGTTGATGTCGGGCAGGTTCTTGTTTTGCTCGGCCTGTTTTTGCTGCGCCGCTTTCAGCCGCGCCAACGCTCCTTGCGCGGCTTGCGCCTGCTTCTTGGCGTCGTCGACGATCTTGCTGGCTGCTCCCGGTTCGTTCGCCCAGCTGCCGTCGCGCTTGATCAGCGAGAACGTGCGTTTGACGGAGTGAGTCGCCGGATTGTAATTGTAGTTCACGCGATACAAACCAACGATTGCGGTGACGGTCTTGCCGCGTTGATCCCGGATCCACATCTGCAGCGCGTTGCCCATGACCATGGTGTCGAAGGGTGCGTCGCCCGAAAGATTTCCGTGTAAAACGCGCACGACTTGCCCGAGTTTGTTCACCTCTACTTGCAGATCAACGTGCAGCGCTTTGGAAGGAAGCTTCGGTGTCGGCATCGGAGTCGGCGCACTAGCGGCAGCTGCCGCTGCCGGAAGGGCCAAGAGGGCGCCCGCGAGCGCGATGACGCAATACAATCTCGAACGCATCACACGGTCTTCGCCGAAGCGCAGGCGCCTCATGCGGCCGCCGTCGAAGGCCGAGCGCTCATGTCTGGGTGTTTTTTTATCCACGCCGGTTCTAACGTATCGGCCGCTTCCGTTGTTTCGCGCCAGGGCACGTGCTGATGGCCAGTCTCATGCTGCTCGACACCTACGGCCTCGTCTATCGAGCGTTTTTTGCGCTGCCGCCGCTGACGACGACGCGCGGCGTGCCGATCAACGCGGCGTATGGTTTTACGATGATGCTCAACAAGATCATCGCCGACGAAAAGCCCACGCACGTGATCGCAGCGTTTGACAAGGGCCTGCCGGCGCACCGCGTCGCGTTGTACCAGCAGTACAAAGCGCAGCGCGATCGCATGCCCGACGATCTCCGCCCTCAATTCGCGCTGGTCCGCCAAATCTTGAAAACCAATCGCATTCCGATCCTCGAGATCGAGGGAGAGGAAGCCGACGACGTGATTGCCACGCTGGCGCGGCAAGCAAAAGAGGCCGGCGAACGCACGTTAGTGGTTACGGGCGATCTCGATTTGCTGCAGCTCGTCGATGAAGCGACGACCGTGCTAATGACGCGACGCGGGATTACCGAACTCGCGCGCTACGACGTCGCGGCGGTGCGTGAGCGTTTCGATCTCGATCCCAAACAGCTGCCGGACTATCGCGGGTTGAAAGGCGATCCGTCGGACAATCTGCCGGGCATTCCGGGCGTCGGCGAAAAAACGGCGATCAAACTGATCAAGGCCGCGGGTTCGCTCGATGCGCTGGTTGCCGATCCGTCGCTGGCCGGATCGCCCAAATTACAAAAACTCGTTGAAGAGTACGGCAAACAGGCATTGGTCTACCGCGACGTTTCGATCGCCAACGACCGCTTGGACTTGGCCGTGGATTGGCCCGAAGCGCAATACACGCCGGCCGGAAACGACGAGCTGTACCGCCTTTACAGCGAGCTCGAGTTCAAGACGCTGCTCGGCCGGCTCAACGTTCCGGCGGAGCTTCCGCTCTTGCACGCGCAGGAACGATTGACGGGCAACTACCGATCGTACATTGCCGCGACCGATCCGCCCGAATACGCGCAACTGGCGCGCGAGCTCGAGCAGCTGGCATCCGCGCAACGCCTCGGCTTCGCGGTAAAAGCCGACGGCGAAATTGGGATTTCCAGCGGCAACGGCAACGGCTTGGCGTTCTTGGCCGGTGCGCTCGCGCACGATCCCGTGCGGTCGGCTTTTGAAAAGCTGTGGCTGGGCGGTCAACGCCTGGCCGCGCACGACGTGAAAGCGGTACTGCGTGTCTTGCACGATCGCGGCTTTACGGTGCGTCCGTTTGCCGACGACACGATGATCGGCGCGCATTTGCTCAATCCGTCGCGGAATTTTGCGCGGATCGAAGATGCGGCGCAGGAATTTCTCGCGCTGAGCGCTGGGGAAGACGTCGCCGCGCACGCCGATGCCGTGATGCGGCTGGCCGAAAAGGAGCGCAGCGAGCTGCAGGCGCGCGATCAGCTGCGGCTCTACGAAGACGTCGAGGTGCCGCTCGCGCCGATTCTGGCGCAGCTGGAATGGACCGGGGTGGCGATCGATCCGGCTGAGTTGACGCGTTTGGCAAAAGAAATCGACAAAGCGATCGTGCGGCTGCAGCGCGAGATTTACGAATTGGCCGGCGACGAGTTCAACATCGGCTCGCCCCAGCAGCTCGGAAACATCCTCTTCGAAAAACTCTGCCTGCCGCAAGGAAAGAAAACGAAGACCGGTTGGGCCACGGGCGTAGAAATTCTTGCGGGACTGGCGCGCGATTATCCAATCTGCGCGCGAGTTCTGGAATTCCGCGAAGTCACGAAGCTGAAGAACACGTACGTCGACGTCATCCCCGCGCTGACCGATCCGCGTGACGGGCGCCTGCGTACGATCTTCAATCAAACAAGCACGGCCACGGGACGCTTGAGCTCGACCAATCCCAACCTGCAAAATATTCCGGTGCGCGGCGAGTTGGGGCGGCGAATTCGCCGCGCGTTCGTGGCTCCCGGTGAAGACAGCGTTTTGCTGGCGGCGGATTACAATCAAATCGAGCTGCGTCTGATGGCGCATCTCTCCGGCGACGAAGCCATGCGCCGCGCATTTCACGAAGGACAAGACATTCACGATTTTACCGCGCGGCAAATTTTTGCAGTTCCCGCGGGCGGCAGCGTCGACCCCAATCAGCGGCGCATGGCAAAGTCCGTCAATTTCGGATTGCTCTACGGCATGTCGGACTTCGGGCTCGCGCAGCGTTTGGAGATCGGACGCGCCGAAGCGCGCGAGATTACGACGGCGTACTTCGCGCGGTTTCCGAGGGTACGCGCATACATCGACAGCGTCATCGAACAGGGACGCGATCTGGGGTACGTCACCACGATCCTCGGCCGCCGGCGGTACATGCCGGCGTTGAAGTCGAGTAATTACATGCTGCGTTCGGCGGCAGAACGCGAGGCGACGAATGCGCCGCTGCAAGGCAGCGCTGCAGATCTCATGAAGCTCGCGATGGTGCGCGTCGATGCCAAACTGGCCGAGCAAGAGTTGAAGGCGCGCATGCTGCTGCAGATCCACGACGAGCTTATCTTTGAAGTTTCGCGCGCAGAGTTGTCCGATGTGGCCACCATCGTGCGGACAGAAATGAAAGACGTGGCGCAGCTCAGTGTGCCGCTGGACGTGACCGTCAAGGTCGGGAGAAACTGGTACGACGTGGAAGAGACCGCGGATGTTTGAGGCACTTGCGCTCGGTTTGGCATTGGCGCAAAGCACGCCGCTGCCGATGCCGACGCCGCAGAGGCTCGCGATGGTTGCGATAGCTTCTCCGCGCGCGCAGCTGCGCGTGCAAGTGGCGCGAACCGAAGCGCAGCGGGAGCGCGGGCTCATGGGCGTGCGCTCTTTGCGCGCACATACCGGAATGCTTTTCGTTTTCGATACCGACGCGCCGATCGAATTCTGGATGAAGGACACGCTCGTGCCGCTCGATATGATCTTCATCGGAAAAGACGGGCTCGTGCGCACGGTGTTTGCCAACGTGCCGGTGGTTCCGGTTGATGCGCCCGACGACAGGATTCCGCGGCGCGACGGTCTTGCAAAATTCGTTCTCGAGCTGCCCGCAGGCGAAGCCGCACGCGACGGGTTGGCGCGCGGCGTGCGCGTGAGAGGGCTGCCGGGTTGAGCGCCAGAGGCGCAGCTGTCTGGATGCGCTCGGCATTCATCGGTTAAAACGGTAACGTGCCGGAGCTGCCGGAGGTCGAAACGATCGTGCGCGGTCTGGCCAAGACCATTTGCAGCAAAACGATTGCCAAGGTTGCGATCGGTCTTCCGAAGATGGCGGTTGCGCCGGCAGGCGTCAATTTTCAGCGGGCAGTTCGCGGCGAGCGCATTACCTCGGTCGGGCGCCGCGGGAAATTTACGGTCATCGGTTTGGAGTCCGGCAGGCGCTTGATCGTCAGTTTGCGCATGACCGGGCGTCTCGTTGTGCTCCAGCGGGGCCAAGCTGCGATTCCCTACGAACACATTTCGCTTTTCTTTACGGGCGGCAGCCGCTTGGCATTCGCGGATTCCAGGCAATTCGGGCGGATGCGCCTGGTCGAGCGCGACGAACCCTGGGATGCACACCTTGGCGTCGAGCCTCTTTCGGGGGACTTTACTCCTGAGCGCTTTATCGGTATGCTTTCGGAGCGGACGACGCCTATCAAGGCGTTGTTGCTAGATCAGCGGCGGATCGCAGGTGTTGGAAACATCTATGCTTGCGAGGCGCTGTGGGGAGCCCGGATCCGTCCTGGTACTCCCGCGAAAGCGTTGACCAAGCCGGCAATACGCCGGCTGCATGACGCCCTCGTCGAGGTTTTGCAGCGTTCGATCGCGATGCGCGGCACGAGCGTCGACGATTACGTCGATGCGCGAGGCCGTCAGGGCGGCTTTCAAAACGTGCTTTCGGTGTACGGCAGAGCCGGATCCGGCTGCGAACGTTGCGGGCGCGCGATCGTACGTACCGTGTTAGCCCAGCGCGGCACCTGGTGGTGCCGCACCTGTCAAAGATAAGGACAAATAAATATAAAGGATGGAACTCTAAAATCTCTACAACGCCAACCGCTCCCGTGCAAGCCGAAGAAGAAGACCAACTCGCACTCGAGCAGCAACTCTACGAAGACTCACTCAAGGTTCTCGATGAAGGGCAAGTCCTCAACGGACTGATCGTCGCGAAATACCAGGACGAACTGCTGGTAGACATCGGGGGCAAATCCGAAGGCACGCTGCCGTTCCGGGAACTCTCGTTAGCCATAGAGCCCAAAGATTTGAAAGTCGGCGACACGCTGGAAGTGATGATCCATCGCATCGACGACAACGACGGCACGCTCTTTCTCTCCGAGCGCCGCGCGCGCGCGCTCAAGACGTGGGAGAAAGTCATCGAAGCCCACGAACACGATGAAGTCATCGAAGCGACCGTGACGCAAGTCGTCAAAGGCGGCGTACTGGTCGATCTCGGCATGCGCGGCTTCGTGCCCGCGTCGCAGATTCGCCGGCAGCCGATCGGCAATCTGGAAGAGCTGATTGGCAAGAAGCTTCGCCTGAAGGTGATCGATCTCGATCACAAACGGCATCGCGTCGTGCTTTCGCAGCGCCTGGTGCTCGAAGAAGAACTCAATGCCAAGAAGCAAGAACTGCTCGGCACGCTCGAGGTGGGTCAGATTCGCGAGGGCGTCGTCGTGCGCTTGGCGGAGTTCGGCGCGTTCGTCGATCTCGGCGGCATCGACGGCCTCATCCACAACAGCGAGCTCAGCTACGCGCGGATCAAACATCCTTCGGAGGTCGTGAAGATCGGCGACGTGGTCAACGTCGAGATCATGAAGTTCGATCCGGACGCGAAAAAGGTCAGCCTCTCGCTGAAGCACGCGCTGCCCGATCCGTGGGACGAATACGCGAACAAGCTCTACGAAACAAACCGCTTGACCGCGCAGATCGTCAAGGTAACGCCCAATTACTTGCTCGTGGAAATCGTGCCGGGCGTTTTGGCGATGGTTCCCAAGGGCGAGTTCGATCCCGGCGCGCAATTCAGCCCCGGCCAAGAAGTCGAGGTCACTCTGTTGACCATCAACCACTCGACGCGGCGCATCACCGCTTCGATCCAGCACGTTGCCGATATCCCCGCCGAGGAGATCGAAAAGATCGAGGTCGAGGAGCTTCCGGTTCCGGAAGCAGCGGCCGACGAGCAACCGGCTGAACCAGCTGAACCGCCCGCACCCCAGGAGGGCGAACCGTCCGAGTCGGCCTGACCGGCGGAATCGGATCCGGCAAGAGTGAGGTCGCGCGCTGTTTGGAATCGTTCGGCGCGTACATCATCGACACGGACAAGCTCGCGCGCGAAGCGGTTGCGCCGGGCAGCGACGCGTTGCGCGAGATTGCGCGCATGTGGCCTTCCGTTGTGCGCATGGGCGGATTGGACCGTGGCGCGCTCGCCGAAATCGTGTTTCACGATCCGGGTGCGCGCGAGCGGCTCAATGCGATCGTGCATCCGCACGTTCGACGGCTGGCCGGCGCGGCCGAAGTCTACGCAAAACCGGGGCAGGTGATCGTCCAAGTCGTCCCGCTCTTATTCGAAACGGACTACGACGAGCAGTGCGACGCTTCGATTCTGGTCGTCGCGCCGCAGGCCGAACGAATCGCGCGGATCATGAAGCGCGACCGTTTGACCCAGGAACAGATTCGCGCGCGCATGGCATCCCAAATCGATCCGGAAGAGGCGCGCGCGCGCGCTACCTACGTGATCGCAAATGACGGCAACTTCGCGCAGCTGAAAGAACGCACGCGCGAGGTCTACGACAGCCTCTCGCCGGCCTAGCGTCCGCCGTTTCGCAGAACGCGGCCGGGTAATTCGTTCGTAAATTTTCCGTCGCGCAGCACAGTGCGGCCGTTAACGAGCACGTGGTCTAAACCCGCCGGAAATGCATAGGGCTTTTCGTAGGTCCCGCGGTCGCGAATCGTTTGTTCGTCGAAGATCACGAGGTCGGCGTAATTGCCGGCGGCGATCGTTCCACGCGCCCGCAAGCCGAAAATATCGGCGGGCAGGGAAGTCATCCGGCGCACGGCCTCCGGCAGATCGAGCGTGCCGCGTTCGCGCACGAACCTTCCGATGATCCGCGGAAACGTTCCAAACGTGCGCGGGTGAGGAACGCCCCGCGCGGTCGGACCTTGCAGCGCGCGTATCGACGCGTCGCTGCCCACGCAGCAAAAATCGGCGGACAGCACGGCCGCCACGTCCTCTTCGCACATCTTGAAAAAAACCGCGCCCACTTCTAGCTCTTCTTCGACGAGCAGCCGGATCGCCGCAATGGGCGGCGGCAGGTTCCAGCGGGCTGCGATCTCGTCCATGCGCATGCCGGCGAGCTCCGCGTTATTCTCCGTGGCGACTTCCGTCACCATGATGTCGTGCCACTCGCCGGCTTGCTGCAATCCAAGCGCGAGCGCGACCGCGGTCGCCGATCCCGGATCGCGCAGCCGCTCCAGGGCCGCTTCGCGGCCGCCGAAGCGCACGTCGGCCGGTAAGATAGTCGCCAGCTCGGTCCAGCTGGCCACGTAGGGATAGACGTCGCAGTGCGCGATCGATCCGCTGGATCGCGCGCGATCGATCATCGCCAGCGTTTGATGAACTTTTCCCCAGTTGCGCTTGCCCGACGCTTTGTGATGCGAGCATTGCACGCCGACCTCAGCGCGGCGGCCGACCTCGAGCGCTTCGGAGATTGCCGCAACGAGACCGTCGCCCTCATCGCGAACGTGCGATGCGTACATCGGTGCGCCGGCGTCGCGCGCAGCGCCAGCCATTGTAACGAGTTCGTCGAGATCGGCATAACTCGACGGCGGATAGATCAAGCCGCTCGAAACGCCGAGCGCGCCTTGCTCGCAAGATTGGCGCACGAGGGCCGCTTGCGCCGCGAGCTCGTCGCGATCGAGTTTGCGTTCGGAATCGCCCGCGACGGCAGATCGCGTCGTTCCTAAACCAACGAGCGTTGCAACGTTGAGTACCGTCCGGTTGCGTTCTACCAGCGTAAAGAATTCGTCTAAAGAACGCCACGCGACATCCACGCCGGTATGTTTTGCGCTTCGCTCTACGCCTTCGAGCGCGCTTGCGCCGTAAAGCGGCGCCACGGACGTTCCGCAATTACCGCCGATTTCGGTCGTAACGCCCTGCGCGATTTTTCCGTCGCAGCGCGGAAGCGCGAGCCATAGCTCGTCGCTATGAGAATGCACGTCGATAAAGCCGGGCGCAAGAATTTTGCCGGTGCAATCGATCCGTTCGCGAGCTTCGCGATCGGAAATACCGCCGATTGCGGCGATGCGATCGCCGACGACGGCAACGTCGGTGACGAACGGCTTTCCCGGTTCCGTCAACGATCGTCGCGTTCGCAAGTAGTACTGATTATCCCCATTTTCGTTTAACAAGCGGTCGAGTGGGTATTTAGTGCGCAGACCATTCCCATCTTAAGGGGCAAACACCAGCATGGCGATTCAAGACCAAGTCCAAAATCCGGGCGGGGGCATGACTGTTCGCGAAGCAGGCAAGCGTGGGGGCGAACGCGTCAAGGCCAAATACGGAACCGAGTTCTACGAGGCCATTGGCCGTAAAGGCGGAGAGGCCACGAAAGAAAAGTACGGGCCTTCCTTCTACGAGGTCATCGGTCAAAAAGGCGGCCAAAAGCTCAAGCGTAAGAGCTCGTAGCGGCGTCCACCGGGCAGCCTATGGCAAAAGCGAAAGCCGACGACAAAGCGCCGGGTGGCGAAATGTCCGTGCGCGAGGCCGGGAAAAAAGGCGGCAACACCGTCCGCGATCGCTATGGGCCGGGGTTTTATGAAGCGATCGGCCGCAAGGGCGGGCAAGCCACCCGCCAGCGCCACGGCGTGGAATTTTACGAGTCGATCGGGCAAAAAGGCGGCCAAGTCGTCAAAGAAAAATATGGCGCCGATTTTTATGAAGAGATCGGCCATAAGGGCGGGCAGAAGGTCAAGAAGCTGATCGCCGAGGCAAAGAAGAAAATCGCCGGCGAGCTCGAGCCTTAAGGCGCGACGCCGCCGCTCATTCCGCCGAAGCGGATCTGACCGGTGTTGAAATTCACGCTGACCGATGACACCTTGAGTGTTTGATCGCCGCTGCGCACGACGCTCGGGTGCGGAAGCGTCAGCGATTTGGTCGCGTTGACCCACTGAATCAGATCGGTATCGAAGGAGCGGCGCACGCCGCCCGTATCCTGCATTTGCGTAATGTGGACGTCACCGAGCGCCGTAAAATCGAACGTTTGCGTATTTACCGACACGTGTTCGGCCGTAACGCTCAGATAAGGCGCGCCATTTTTATAGAGCACGCCGCGGCGCACGCCGTCGACGCTCGCAAGCGTTCCGTCGGCGGACATCTGTGCTGACTTATATTCGAACATCCAGGACTTGGTGCTCATGCGGTTTCCCGTAACGCGGCCGCCGTGCAAAGTCAGCGGCTGGGTGCCTGACGGAGGAGCTCCAGGTTCGCGCCCCGCCAAAACGATGCCGGCGATCACCCATATAAGGACGGCAATCCCCGCGATCAGTGCGGCGGTTCGCCACTTCGTCATCGTTGGCGCCTGCGCGACAAGCCGAAGGCGATAATGAAAACGTACGCGGCGGCCAGCGCGAGTCCAACCGGCGTGGGCCCGAGCCGCGCAAAGGTCGAACCGGGCGGCGCACTGATGTTGCCCGCGACGAACGCCGGCTTGTCGAGCGCCGTGCGTTCGATCCACGATCCGTCCGGTGCGATGATGCCGCTGATACCGGTGGCCGCCGATTGCAACACCCATTCACCATTTTCAATTGCGCGCATTTGCGCGATCTGCGCGTGTTGAAAGGTTCCCGAACTCTCGCCGAACCACGCGTCGTCGGTTGCCACTACCAAGAATTGCGCGCCGCCCCTAACCTGCGCATGCACGAGATCGGCGAACGCCGACTCCCAGCAAATAAGCGGCGCAAACTTTACGCCGCCGGCCGAAAGAACCGTATCGTCACGTCCGGCCGTAAAACGCCCGATCAAGTTCACATCGGGCAGCCATGAAAACCAGCGCTCGCCGGGAAACGATTCGGCAAACGGCACGAGCTGGCGTTTTTCATAGACATTTGCGAGCGTCCCGTTCGGACTGAAAGTGAAGAGCGCGTTGTACTCTTTCCCTTGGCGCGCCTCCAAACTGCCGACGACGAGCGTCGTGCGCAGCGCCTTGGCAAGCCCGGCGAATTCCGATCGCACGAGACGCCGCACTCCGGCCGGATCGTCTGCGTTCAAATCGGTTGGAATAACCGTCTCCGGCAGGACGACGAGCTGGGGACGCAACGGCCGGAGCCTGCGAGTCTGCGTGAGGTACGTATTGACGGTCGGCCAAAAGGCTTGCGGATTCCACTTGATAGTCTGCGCGATGTTGCCTTGCACGGCTGCAACTCGCACGATCGGCTGCCGCGGGTCGTGCCGTGCCGGCCAGGCAGCGTAACACGCCAACCACGCGGCGGCGAGAAACACCACCGTGGTTGCCAACGCGCGCGGATTGCGCATCGCAATTGCTTGCGCGATGGACGCGCCCAGCAGCATCACGATGAACGTCACGCCGAAAGCGCCCACGTACGGCGCGAACACCGCCAGCGGCGTCGAGGTCTGTGAGTAGCCGATCTGGGCGAACGGCACCGCGAGCGATCCAATCGAGCGCAGCCATTCAAAAACCGCGAACGCGGCGGCGGCGGCGATCGGGGCGAGCAAGGCCGGCGCAAAACGTTGGGCCGCACGCGCCGCCACGGCGCTCGCAGCGAAGGTCAGGCCTTCGACGATTGCGGGTATCAGTACCACGGCGAAGGCAAACCCGCCGACATAACCCCCAACCGTATATGTGAACCACGAGAAATTTATCGCGAAAAAGATCGTTCCGGCGAACCATCCGGCGAAAAATGCACGTTTCCAGGAGAGCCGTTGCCAAGCCCAGAACAGGCCCGCCGCCGCCAGCGGGGCGAGCCACGCTTGTCCTGGTTTGGGAAAAGCAAGCGCAAGCGCGACCGCGCTCAAAGCAGAAAGGATGACGGAGGTGCCGATGCTACGCAAATTGTTGTTCGTGGTGTTTGTCGCGGCGTTCACGTTTGCTGCTTGCGGCAAACAAGTGACTCCCGACCGCTCGGTCACGCCTTCGGGACTGCCGTCCGGTTTCATGCAGGTGAAGTTCACGACGGCTTATCCGATGAATTTCACGAACGTCCAATACGTCATCATGTTCAACACGTCCACCGCCGGCGGCATGCCCTACGCCAACGGCTACCTTACGAACTACGCCAACTATTGGTTTGCGATTATCGTCGGCGGCAACGGCGTGCTTTCACAGGCGCAAGTGGTGCAATACGTCCGCCAGCCCGGTGTTGGCGGAGGGCAGGTCGCGATACCGCAAGTCATTCCGGCCACTCCGCAGCAACTGCAGTACAACCTGAACAGCAACGGCCAGAACACGCAATTCACCGTGACGTTCGATCGCCGTCTCTTCAACGGCATCGTTGCAACGCCGAGTCCCGTCCCAGGCGCGAATCCGACCCTGTGGTACGCGAACTGGTTCACGACCAACGGTTCCGGCCAACCGATCGACGCCCCGGGCCTCGCCGGCCCGCAGGACACGTCGTTTACTTACGGCTCGCCCGGATTCGACATAGCTACGACGTTCGATCTGCCGTGGAACGCAGTCGCCGGTTGGCCGCAGGTCACGCCCGGCAGCGCGCAGATCGCCGGCGGCGAGATCATCAACAGCAAATAGTTAGGGCGCATCGCACGGCGGGTGCCCGCAATTGCAGGCGTCCATCTCGATCCCGCCGCTTTCATCATCCTTGCAAACCGGGCTGCAGTATTCTTCCGTCTCCATCTCCGCGGTCAATGTACAATTGCACAAGTCGTGCGTGCATTCAATACTTTGTTGCATAAGCGGATGATACCCTAAAAACTGCCGTTGAAGCTTGTCGGAATGATCGAGCCGCTGCTGTTCAAGCCGAACGTGGCGCCGTGCGACGGGAAGGCCAGCAGATTTAGCGTGAGATTAAACTGGCGCGCGGCTTGGTTGTATTGAAGTTGAAGTTCGTAGCAGTCGCCGATGATGCGGCTCCAGTAGATGCTCTTATTGATGATGCGGCCCTTGTTCTTCCAATCGATGTCGCCGATGAACTGGAGGGTCGAACCGTTTCCGAATGGCGTCGAGAACTGCACGTTGGTCGAGAAAAAGCCGTTGCCTGGTCCCGGGATGAATGCGCCGCCGAGCGCAACGTACGAGCGGCGTGACGGCCGGACCGCCAATTGGTATTGAACCGGCTGCGCAGAGCGGTTGAATGAGGTGTTGAAGCTCAGCGATAGATTGTAAAAGTCGCTATTGAAGAACCGCAGCACGTCGGCCGCGCTCTTGTAATTGAACGACGGCTGCTGATCGAGCGTATTGAACGGGACGAAGGGCGGTCCGTTATAGTTGGTTTCGTTGTAGGTAATTGCGTTGACGACGTGGCTGCTGATCACCGTTGAGAACGTGGCGTACTGCTGGATGCTGGCTTTCATGTCGCCGGTTCCGTAGGCGAACTGGTGCACGTTGACGCTCGCGCTGAGATCGCTTCCCAAAAAGTGATAGAGCGCAGGGCCGAAGGCAAAATTCAAGTCGGCGCGCGACGTCGACAGTGGCGTTTGAGGCTCGTTGTATTGGCCGATCACCAACGTGGATTGAATCGGAATGACGAAGTGTTTGAAAAAACTGTAGGGGCGAATCTGCAGCTCGGGCTCTTTATTCATGCCGTAGGGATTGCGCGCAAAATTCTTGTCGTAGGTCAGCGTATATGCTGCGGTGTTATTGCTCCATTGCAGCAAGTCGTTGAAGCTGCCGGTAGAGTTGCTGCTCGCGTTGTTCAGGCCGTAGTTCGTGCGCGACGAGCTGAGATTGAGGCTCAGGCTGTTCTGGATCGAGGGTCCAAAGGTGCGCGATTCGGTAAAGCCGAGGTTGTCGGTCGCCGACTGCGTACTGATGCTGCTGTGCGTAAATGTATAGTTTTGCGTCGCGTGCGAGCCGTTGTGCACGATCGAGCCGCTGAAGTTTTCGTTGGGCGGCAAGTTCACAAGCGGTCCAAAGTTGCTGTTATAGCCGAAAGCGAAGTACGCCCGCAACGCTTGCGAAAAATTCTCGGTGTCCTGCGCGTTGAGGTTGGACGTCGTCGTCTGCGTGCGCCTGTCGTGGATGGCATAAAAATCGACCGACGACTGCCGCTTGCCGCTGCGCTTGGAAAGAAAAGCTGTGTACCCTAAACCGATGCCTTGACGTGAGTAATATTCGACCCGGTAATAACCGTAGAAGTATTGATCGCGCCCGAAGCCCGGTTTGGCCTTGATGAAAAAGCCTTGGTACGAATTGTAGCCGATCTCCGGAAAGAACGAGGGACGTTGGCGTTCGTCTTCGATGCGGCGCAGCGGAATCACGACCTTCGGTAAAAAGAACACCGCGACGGCGCCTAGGAAGAGTACGGCTTTGCTGATGACGAGGCGATCGCCGGGATAGACGTCGATCGTGCGGCCGGTAATGTGGTAGCCGGCCCGCGGGCGTTCGCACGTCGTCACGTTGGCGTAATCGCCGTGCGCCACGCCGTGCTCGTCCGACTTCAAATCTTTTGCGCTGAAGTAGACCAGACCGTGCTCGACGCCTTGCGAGCTTTCGCCGCGCCCGTTTATCAGGTCCGCGCGCTGCGCGATCGTGTCGAATTCGATCCGGTCCGCGTGTATGATCGACGTGTCGGTATTGTTGACGATATACGGATTTCCGGTAACGCTGATGGTCTTAAATCCGTCGTAATGTGCGCGGTCGCCGATCAGCACTTCATCTTGGTAAAAAATGTGCACGTTGCCGGTCGCGTCGCCCGGAGCGCCCGGCTTCGCGGCGTTGCCGACGAATTTGTCGGCCAGCACCGCCACGTAACCCGGCTGCAGCGTCGGCGCGGTAATCGGCGCCGGTGAAGGCGACGGCGTTGGCGAGCCGTTCGGGACGATCGACGGCGCGGCCGAACCGCGAATCAAAAAAACGGGGCCGGCGCTCGCGCGCGAGGTGGGCGTCGCCGTTGGAATCGGCGGCGGCGTTACGGGTGCACCCGTGGGAATCGGCGTTGCGTAGAGTTGGCCCGGCCCCAGCGGCGCGTTCGGAACCGCAGCGCTGGCCGTGGGCGACGGCGCCGGCGTGACTTGGGCGACGACTCCACTCATTCGCGCCGCGCACGTGGTTGCGTTCAAGAGCGCGACCGCGCGCATCGCCTGCGGATCCGAAGCGGGATCGAAGATCGATTCTGCGGTCATCGCGCGTAACGGAACCGGCGACGGAGCCGGCGCCGGCAGCGGCGCAGGCGTCAGCAGCGGTGCGGGCCGCGGCGACGGAATTCTCGCCGGTACCGGCAGCATCGCAACAGATTGCTGTGCGGCGCGCCGCTTCGCGATACGGACCGCGGCTTTCGCCGGATTTTTTGTAACGAGCGCGACGACGCGATGCGGAGCGCGTAGCCTGACGATCTTCGGCGAGGGCGCAACGGGCGGCGGGGCAACGGGCGCAGGGGTTGCAGTAACCTTGGCTATTGCGTGCGTTGCTGACGGCACAGGTGAAAGCTCGGACAGCGGCGTTGCCAGTGCGAGCTGATCGGGAGCGGATCGCTGCGTGTTTTGCAGGCTCGCGCCGAGTAAGTTTGCGCCGCGCAGATCGGTGCGAAGCAGATTCGCACCCTGCAGGTTCGCGTCGCGGAAGTCCGCTTTTTGCAGGTTCGCCGTTTCGAGATTGGCGCCGAGCAGATCCGCGTGCCGCAGATTAGCCCTGTAAAGGTTCGCCCCATAGAGGAGCGCGCCTTGCAAGTTTGCTTTTTGCAAATTGGCGCCTTGGAAAATCGCGTCTTGCGAATTGACGGACTGCAAGTTGGCCCGTACCAGGATCGCGTCCTGCAGATCGGCGCCTCGCAAATTCGCGTTCTGCAAATTCGCGCCGGTGAGGTTCGCGCGGCGTAGGTTTGCGCCGCTCAGATCGGCGCCTTGCATATCCGCATTTTGCAAATTGGCGTTTTGGAAATTGCGGCTTTGCAGATGCGCGTCTTGAAAGTTGCCTTGCGCCGCCGCAGCGATCGGTCCCAGACCGGTGACGAGTGCGGCCGCGCACACGATCGCGCGGATTGCCCGCCTTTTAAACCCAAACATGGCGGCCTAGTGTTCTTCGTACCAAAGCAAAGCCAGGCCGACGCCTCCGAAGATGATGTTGGGCAGCCACGCTGCGAGATACGGGCTGATCCGCCCCGTACTGCCAAGTGCCGCGCCGGCTTCAAGGAGCATGTAATACGCGAAGAACGCGATGACCGAAAGCGCCATTCCCATCAGGCGCCCTTTCTTGCCGAAGATGATTGCCAGCGGCAACGCCAGCAGCACGGCGACCAAAGCCGCAAACGGCAAAGCGAGCTTGTCGGCCAGGTTCAACTCGAGGTCGCCCAGAGTTTCGCCGCCCTCGCCTTGCGCGCGCAACGCCTTAATGCGCTCCCTCAACTGCTGTGAGTTCATGGTCCATGCGTCGTTGTTTTCGCTGCTCATAAATTCGGCCGCGTTCTCCGCCAAAGGTAGTCCAGCTGTCGCCTGCGCGCGGTCCACTTGCGACGTGAGATACCCTTGCGGGTTGTAGAATGAAAGGATCACGCCGTTTAACACCAGAGTCGGGCCCTCGATGTGGGCGGTTTTTGCTTGAATGGTCTCGTTCCAGTAACCGTTGCGTCCGGGCTTGAAGATTTGCACGCCTTCCATGGTTTTGCCATCGGCGAGCACGCGGGTCACATAGAAGACGGTATTGGTACTGGGATCCTTGCGAAAGAATTGCGGTTCGACCGGCAGCGCCGACGTGCGATACATGATCTGGTAAAACGTGCGCGTGGAAAGATCCACGGCTCGCGTTGCGACAAACTCGTTCATGCTCCACGCGAACAGAAATGTCGCAAAACCAAACAGTATCGGGGTCAGAGACAAACGCCACAGCGAAGTGCCCGACGTCCTGATCGCATTGACCTCGTTGTCCGCCATGAGCCGTCCAACACCGAGCAGCGTTGCAAAGAGCGCGGCAAACGGAAATGCCATCGGAATAGATTGAGGAACGCGGAACAACACGTAACGGAAAACCAGGAACAGTGGGGCGTTTTGCGTGAGGATAAATTTTGCGGACAAGAAAAATATATTGAAGCCCCAAAATAGAAAAAACAGCAGAAACGCGACGACGAACGGGCCCAAAAACTCGTGCAGGATGTATGAATCCAGCAACGGCAGGTGCAGTGTACGGAGCAGGTTGGGGGGCGCGGGGCGTGCTCCGGAAATGGAGGCCATCCGCGTTATAGTTCTCTAGTAGTTGCGGTAAGCCGTCAGGACGCGATCGACGTAGGCTTGGGTTTCGGCGTACGGCGGAACGCCGTGGTATTCGTCGACGGCGCCCGGACCTGCGTTGTAGGCCGCAACCGCGAGTTCGACGTTGTTGCGGTAGCGCTTGAGCAGGCCGTGAAGATAACGCGTTCCGCAATCGACGTTTTCGGACGGATCAAATGCATTGGCGATCCCGCAGCCCGCCGCTGTGCCGGGCATCAGCTGCATCAGGCCCTGCGCTCCGGCGCTGCTAATCGCAGACGGATCGCCGGCAGATTCCGCCATGACGACCGCGCTGACGAGACCGACCGGAACCCCGTTGCGTGTCGCCGCGGAGCTTACGAGGCTTTGAAGTTGTGCCGGATTGAGCGCGTGCGGCGCATATGGAAGATAACCCGCTCCACTACAACCGCAGAGCAAGCTCAGGAAAAGCGCTGTCCCGAGCATTTTTTTCATTTGGATCAGTGACTCTCTTCTGCAAGGTATCGACCCGGCCTTCGACTTCTCACTACAACGCCGGTGCGGCAGTGCACGTTCGCATCGAACATAAGTTCGATGCGAACGTGCTCACGCTTGCACGGGGTAGCCCGTGAGCGTATAGTGGTGCAAAGTGGTACGTTGTGGTGACCGAGGGAGGATTGGTTGCACGCGGATTTGCCGCGCTTGTTTGGTTCGGTGGAGCATGCTCTTGACGACAAGGGCCGCCTCATCGTGCCCGCGCGCTTCCGCGAACGCCTAGGGACCGGTTTCGTCTTAACCATCGCGCAGCCGGACCCGTGCCTCGCCCTCTATCCGCAAGCGAATTGGGCCGATTTCTGTAGCCGGCTCCAAGGCGCTCCGCGGAAGGACGAGCGCTTCCGCCGCCTCGTGCGCCATATCTTTGCGCACACCGAGGAGGTTGCATGCGACGTCCAAGGACGGCTGCTCATTCCATTGGCGCTGCGGGTGTATGCCGGCATAGAGCGCGAGGTCGTTTCCGTCGGCTCGCTCACGCGGGTCGAGATTTGGGCCAAAGAGCGCTACGCCTCGCACGCGGGGCCCGATCCCGAGGCCGGTGACCTGATGGCAGAGTTGGGACTTTACTGATGGCGGGTTGGAGCGATGCAACACATCCCCGTTTTTCACGCGCAGGCCTTAGAGTGGCTGGCGATTCGTCCGTCTGGGATCTATGTGGACGCGACCTTCGGCGCGGGTGGCCATTCGCGTGGCATCCTTTCCCGCTTGAAGGGCGGGCGAGTCATTGCGCTCGACGCGGATCCTTCCGCCGCACAACGGGCCGCGCAGATCGACGATTCCGCCTTTACGTTTATTCATGCGAATTTCCGCGAACTGCCGGACGTGCTCGATCGCCTGGGCATCGAGTCCGTCGATGGCGTGCTCTTCGACTTGGGGGTTTCTTCGATGCAATTTGACGAAGCGTCGCGCGGCTTTTCTTTCCGGGAATCCGGACCGCTCGACATGCGAATGAATCCGCTGGCCGGACGGAGCGCGTACGACGTGCTGATGAGCGCCAGCGAAACCGAACTGGCCGAGATTTTCTACGATTACGGACAAGAACGCGCGGCACGAAAGATCGCGCGCGCCATCGTGTACCGGCGCAAAGCCGGGTCTTTCCCCGGAACGACGCTGGAATTCGCGCGCATGATCAGCGGGTTGCTGCATCGCTCCGGCCGGCGCGAGCGCATCCATCCGGCGACGCGCGTTTTTCAAGCGCTGCGCATTGCAGTCAATGATGAACTCGAAGCTTTGCGTGAGGGCCTCGATAGCGCGGTCGACCGGCTGCGCGGCGCGGGGCGCATCGTCGCGATCAGCTTTCATTCCTTGGAGGACCGCATCGTCAAACGCAAATTCTTGCAAGACGATCGCTTGGACGTGCTGACGCGCAAACCGCTCGTCCCCGATCAAGACGAGATCGATGGCAATCCACGCGCGAGCAGCGCAAAGATGCGCGCCGCCGAGCGGAGAGCCAGCTGATGGTCGCTTATCAAGCTCGTCCGCGCCTGCGCAACGTGCGCACCGCCAAGCATGCGACGCACATGCGAAAGACTCACGCGTCGCGCGCGCGTTACACGGGACTGGTGCGATTTTGCGGCGTTCTGGGCGTCGTGCTGTGCGCCGTTATGCTGTACGTAATGCTGATGGCGAATTTGACCAGTCTCAACTACTCCGTAGCGCGCGCGGATCGTCAGCGCGCTTCGCTGCAAGCCGAAACCGCTCGTCTCGACGACCGGCTGGCGGCTCTTCGTTCCGACGATCGGTTGTCGAAAATGGCCGCGCAGCTGCACATGCGCGAACCGCAGCAGTTTGCGTTGATTACCCTTCCTCCGCCCGCGCCGCAAGGGCGATCGCGTCTGTTCTTATCCAGTTTAGCGAGCTGGTTCGGCGCCAAATAGGATCCAGGGCGACCTCATGCACCGGCGAACTTTCTCGCGCGTCGCACCCCGCCGCGCAAAAGCTCTGTTTTACGTCGCCACGGCGATCGCGTTGGCCTTGGGATGGCGGCTGGTCGATGTACAGGTGCTCAAAGGACCGATTTATGCCAAGCAGGCGTTGCAGCAGCGCAGCGATACGGTTGGTGTCTTTGCGCGGCGCGGCAGCATCTTGGATCGCGACGGCAACGTGCTGGTCTATTCATTGCCGTCTGAAAGCATCTATGCGGTGCCGCACGATCTTGGAAATACCGGCAAGACGATCGCGCAAGTCCAGAAAGTACTCGGAAAGATTCCAAGCTCGACGGCCGCGCTGCTGCAAGATCGCACCTTGCAATTCGTTTGGGTCGCGCGCAAGATTCCGCACGATCAAGCCGACGCGATCGCAGCTTTGCAACTGCCGGGCATCGCGGTCATGGAAGAAGATACCGGGCGGCGCGTCGATCTCGCAGGTCAGACCGCTTCGACGGTCGTCGGTTTCGTCGGCATAGACGAAAATGGGTTGGCGGGCGTTGAATACACTTTCGACGACCTTTTAAAAGGAACGTCGGGACGCGTCACGCTGGAAGCCGACGAGTTCGGTCATCCGATTCCGTTTGGACGGCAGCGCGCAATCAGGACGGCAAAGCCCGGCATGACGCTCGAACTGACGATCGATCCGTACCTCCAATTCGTCGCCGAGTCAGCGCTAAAAAAACAGGTCGACGAGTTTCACGCGCAGAGCGGTACGGCACTCGTGATGGATCCTTCCACCGGCGAGGTGCTGGCGCTTGCCGACCTCCCGCACTTCGACCCGAACTCCTACTGGAAGTTCTCCGCCGACGCGCGGCGCGAACGCGCCGTTCAGGACGCCTACGAACCCGGTTCTACATTTAAGCTTCTCACGGCGGCGGCCGCGCTCGAAAGCGGCAAAGTGACGACGTCATCATATTTCCCGGCACGCAATTCGATAGAAGTCGGCGGCCGCGTCATTCACAATGCCGAGGACGACATGCCCGTGCGCGGCAGCAGCGAGACGCTCGAAGACATCATCGTCTATTCGCACAACGTCGGTGCGGCTGAAGTCGGTTTGTCTATCGGCCGCAACACTTTTTATGCGATGGAGCAGCGAGCCGGCTTCGGCGCGCCCACGCACGTCGGCTTCGCGGGCGAAAATCCGGGGATTGTCCCGTCGCCGCCGGAGTGGAGCGACAGTTCGCTCGCGACGATGGCGTTCGGCCAGGGCGTTTCGGTTACGCCGCTGGCGCTGGCGCGCTACTATTGCGCGATCGCAAACGGCGGCCTGCTCGTGCGGCCGCGCCTCTTGCGCGCGATCTTCGACTCGCAGGGACGGCTGGTGTATCAGTACGGGCCCGAGATCGAGCGGCGCGTCTTCTCGCGGCGCACCGCCGACACGCTGCGCCGGTTCTTGCGAGCCGTGGTCGTGCGGGGAACGGGAAATCCGAGCGCGCAGCTCGTGGGCTACACGACCGCCGGCAAGACCGGCACCGCGCAGGTCGTAGAAAACGGGCGATACGAACCGGGCGCGTACATCGCTTCCTTTATAGGTATGGTTCCTTACGAGCATCCGCGCTATCTGATCTACGTGAAGGTCGAGCGTCCCCAGGGCGCGATCTACGGCTCCGTCGTCGCGGCGCCGGCTTTTTCCGAGATCGCGCGCCAAGCCATGCTGCACGCCGGGACGCTGCCCGCAACGCCCCCTCCAAAAACCACGCCCAAGCTCAAAGGGCGCTTGGTCCGGCCCGAACGCACGGCGAACCTCACACCATGAACGAGCCGGGCGTGCCGCTGGAATTGCTGCTGGAAGGATTGCCGCACAGCCGCATCACCGGTGAGCGCGCGCGATTAGTTTCTTCGCTCGCCATCGATTCGCGCGCCGTCACGCCGGGCGCGCTTTTCTTTGCGCTGCGCGGACAGCAGACGGACGGCCACCGGTACATCGGCGAAGCCGTAGCGCGCGGTGCGGTTGCGATCGTTTCTGAGGATGACGCCGACCTGCCCGAACACGTCACGGCGATCACCGTTGCTGATTCCAGCCGCGCACTTTCGAGAATCGCCGGCGTATTCTATCGTGCTCCTTCGCACGACCTCACCATCGCCGGCATCACCGGGACGAACGGCAAAACGACGGTCACGCACATGATCGCGGCGATCGTCAATGCGGCGGGCCTGTCCGCCAGCATTATCGGCACGCTCGGAAGTGCGTACGGCGGAATGGAACAGCCGCTCGCAAACACGACGCCGTTTGCATCGGAGCTGCACGCGCTGCTCGCGCAGATGCGCGACGCGGGCGTGAAGATCGTGGCGATGGAAGTCAGCTCGCATGCGCTGGCTCTAGAGCGCGTGGCCGACGTTCGTTTTTCAATCGCGGGTTTGACGAACGTCACGCGCGATCACCTCGATTTTCACAAGAGCGCGCAAGCGTATGCCGCGGCAAAGCGCAGCCTGTTCGATCTGGCGGAGCGCTGCGTCTTCAACGCGGACGATCCGCACGGGGAACGTTGGGCCGGCGAGCTGCGCGCTTCCAAGCCGGTCCTTACCTACGCGTTGCAGCATGAGGCGGACATTCGCGCCGAAGAGATCCGGCTGCACGGCAGCGGTTCGAGTTTCAAGGCCGGCGGGCTCCAATTCGAGCTGCGGATTCCCGGACGGTTCAACGTTGCGAACGCACTCTGTGCGCTGGGAATCGCGCGCACGCTCGGCATTGCAGATGAAGTATCTGCGCGCGGTCTGTCTTCGATCGAACGAGTGCGCGGCCGGATGGAACGCATCGATGGCGGAAACATCGAAGTGATCGTCGATTACGCGCACACGCCCGACGCGTTGGAGTCGGCGCTGGGCGCGCTGCGCGAAACCGGAAGCGGCCGCCGCATCGTCGTGTTCGGCTGCGGCGGCGATCGCGATCGCGGCAAACGCAGCGAAATGGGCGCGGTGGCGGGCCGTCTCGCCGATTACGTGTATGTCACCTCGGATAATCCGCGGACGGAAGATCCGCGCGCGATTATCGACGCGATTCTCCCGGGGCTGGGCGATGCGCCGCACGAAATCGAACCGGACCGGCGGCGCGCGATCGCGCTGGCGATTCGCAACGCGCGCGCCGGTGACGTTATCTTGATCGCGGGCAAGGGACACGAGAACTATCAGATCGTCGGAACCGAGGTGTTGCCGTTCGATGATGCGGCCGAAGCGCGCCGCGCGCTGGCGGAACGCGAACGGGTGCCGTCGTGACGCTGACCTTCGATAGGGCGGCCGAGGCGACAAACGCTGAGATCCGCGGACGCGAGCGCGCGCCGGAAACACTGCGCGTCGTGACGGACACGCGCTCGCTCGAGCCGGGCGATACGTTTCTCGCGCTGCGCGGCGAACGGTTCGACGGCCACGATTTTGTCGGCGAAGCGCTCAAGAAGGGCGCGGCCGCGCTGGTCTTGGATTCGCCGCGGGCGGAAACCGACGGCGCCCCCACGCTCATCGTACGCGACACGCGGCGCGCTTACATGGATCTCGCGGCCGCGGCACGCGCTCAGTTCCCCGGCCGCGTGGTGGCGGTTACGGGCAGCAGCGGGAAGACAACCACGAAGCACTTACTGTTTCAATTGTTGAGCGCGAGCCTGGGAAGCGGCGCCGTCGCGGTCACGCCCGCAAATGAAAATAACGAAATCGGCGTCAGCAAGTTTTTGCTGCAGACCTCAAATGAACAACAGATAGTGATCGTCGAGCTGGGCGCGCGGCACGCGGGAGAAATCGCCGAGCTCGTTGGAATCGCTGCGCCGCATATCGGCGTCCTGACCAACATTGGCGATGCGCACTTGGAAATATTCGGATCGCGCGAAGCGCTGGCCGCGACAAAGTGGGGTCTTTTTTCGCAAGGTGCGCAAGCCGTACTCAACGCGCGTGACGAGATCTCTCGAAATCGCGCTTCGTCGCTGAGTGCGCCGCCCTTATGGTTTGGCGAAGGCGAACCGTCGGTGCCCGGCGTTTGGGTGCGCGACCCGGGGACGCTCGTGCTTAATTACAGCGGCCCTTCGCAAACGCTGCCGATCGAAGCTCCTTTCCCGGGTGCGCACAACCGGTCGAATCTCGCAGCTGCAATCTCCGCTGCACTGTTGCTGGGTGTAAACGCGGAAGAGTTGGCCGGTAATGTTGCCGCGCTCACTTTACCTTCGGGGCGTTATGAAAATATCGCGCTCGCGGCGGGTCCGCGCCTGATCTACGACGCCTACAACGCGAACGCAAGCGGAACGATCGCGACCCTCAACTTATTTTCGTCCGAAAATGCGCGCCGCAGGATTGCGGTGCTTTCCAGCATGGCGGAACTTGGACCCGATGCGCCGGCGATTCACGAACGCGTCGGAGCTCATGCGGCAAACGTAAACATCGACGTGCTGATGGTCGGCGGAGATTACGCCGCATCGCTGGCTGCTGGCGCGGCGCGCGCGGGTTTTCCGCGCGACCGGATCGTTTCGTTCGGCGGCAACGAAGAAGCTGCGGACTGGTTGCGCAAAAATGCAACCGACCAAGACGTCGTCTTACTAAAAGGCTCGCGCAAGTACCGCATGGAGGAAATCGTGCAAGCGCTCAAGGCCGGCGCGGCATGAGCGGCAGCCTGCGCGCCGATCGTCCGTACGTTCCCGCCGGAATCGTTGCTATTCCGATCCGCACGCGCGTCGTTCGTCCGGGCGACGATTTGGTTGCACTGGTTCGAGAGTCCGTTGCGGGCATTGCGCAAACGGGGGACGTGCTCGCAGTTTCGGAAACGGCGGTTGCAATCGCGCAGCGCCAAGCGGTAGCCGCAGAATTCGTACGGCCTTCGCGGCTCGCGTTATTGCTCTCACGTCACGCAGGCGCCATGGCCACCGTTAGTCAGCCGGAATCGCTGCAGATCGTCATCGACAACGTTGGCGCATCCAAAGTTGTGTACGCCGCGATCATGCAAGTCTTGGGACGTCTTGCCGGCAAGCGCGGAATGTTCTATGAAATCATGGGCGGCGCGATCGCAGCTATCGACGGGTACACCGGCACGATGCCGCCGTTCGAACGGATGATCGTGTTCGCTCCCCAAAACCCGGACGCGTTCGCGCAGTCCGTTTACGAGCTAACGGGCATCGCCTGCGCGATCGTCGACGTCAACGATCTGCAGAAAGCGAAAGTGCTGGGCGCATCTGCCGGCGTCAATCGCGACGGCGTTGCGGACGCGCTGCTTTCCAATCCGCACGGCAATGGCGACGAGCAAACACCGATCGTGGTTCTCAAGTGGCGCGGCGATGGTGGCAATCCCTTAGTTGGGGCATCGTCATGACGGCGGAAACCCTGTTTGCTGTCGAATTCGTATTCATTGCAATTGCCGTTGGTTTCGCGATTTCGGCTCTGACATGCGCACTTTTGTTGCCGCTATTGAAACGACTAAGGGCGGAGCAGCAAGTATACGAAGACGCACCTGCATCGCACAAAACAAAAACGGGCACGCCGACGATGGGCGGTATTTGCTTTGTTCTCGCACTTGCTCCGCTGTTATATAGTAACATTTATCCGGGTTCGCTAGCCGTGAGCATCTTTGGACTAGTTGCCGGTTGCGCAGCAGTTGGTTTTGCGGATGATCTTATGGCGGTACGGCTAGGTCGCAATAGAGGCTTGCGGGCTCGCACAAAGCTCTTGCTGACTGCACTGATCGCAGCGATGTTTCTGCGCTCGATCAGCGACGCATATGGCCCGTATCCGCATGACGTGCTGTTTGCTATTCCTAGCTCGAACGTTGTGCTCGCGGCGCCCCATTGGCTATGGTTTATCCTGGGCGTGGCTGCTATCACTGGCACAATTCACGCAGTCAATCTGACCGACGGTTTGGATGGCCTTGCTGCGGGGGCATTGATGTTTCCGATGATTGCAATCATCGTAATCGTCGTGGTGGATCTATTTAGCAGTTTTGCAGTGTCACCGTACGTAGTCAACGCCGCGTCACTAAGCGTGGGCGCCTGCTTTGGATTTCTTCTGTTTAATCGGTATCCAGCGAAACTCATCATGGGGGACACCGGTTCGCTCGCGTTGGGCGCGCTGCTTTCGAGCCTTGCGATCCTCAGCGGTGAGATGTTGTTGCTCATCGTAATCGGCGGCGTGTTCGTCGCGGAAGCGTTGTCGGTTATGCTGCAAGTCGTGTACTTCAAGCTTACGCGCGGAAAGCGCATCTTTAAGATGAGCCCGCTGCATCATCACTTCGAGCTCTCGGGCTGGCCGGAAACGAAAGTTACGACACGGTTTTGGATTGCGTCCGCGATTTGTTCTGCCGTTGGATTGGCGATCGTACGATGAGTGGGTGGCGCGCGGCCCTCGTCACGCGTGCTGCGCACGCTGCTCGGTCGTGGTTCGACAAGCTCACCATGACACAATTACAAGTGCGCCTTACGCTCATTATTGTTCCTCGACGACCGCTCGCAGCTACACCTACCTGCTGCTTGCTGCGAGGGACGAAATGAACTTTGCCGCCGGAGAGAAGGTCTTGGTCATCGGGCTCGGTCGCAGCGGGCAAGCCGTTGTCGAAGTTCTACGGGGACGCGGCGTCGACGTGTTTGCGATCGACGAGAAGCCGCGCGCCGAAATCGCGGAGACGGTCGCGCAGATCGAAGCGTTGGGCGCGCGATACGTCGCTCCAGACAATATCGGCGAGCTGGAAGGTCTGAACTGCGCGGTGCTTTCACCCGGCGTTCCGCTCAACGGCCCGCTGGTGCGAAAAATTCAGACTGCCAACGTACCGGTGTACAGCGAGATCGAAGTCGCCTACCGTTTGTGCAAGGCGCCGATCATCGCTATAACCGGCACGAAGGGAAAATCCACCACCGCATCGCTTACCGGGCACTTGCTCCGAACGGCCGGGAAAGACGCGCGCGTCGGCGGCAACATCGGCAACCCGTTGATCTATGAGGCCGTTGCAGCGCCGCCGGAGTGTTGGGTCGTTGCCGAAGTCTCATCGTTCCAACTCGAAACGATTCGCTCGTTTCATCCGCGCATTTCCGTCATCTTGAACATTTCGGCGGATCATCTGGACCGCTATCATTCGATGGACGAATACATCGAAGCGAAGTACCGGATTTTCGCGAACCAAAACGAACACGATGTCTTCATCGGAAATCTCGACGACGAAATCCTGGCTCTCCTGCACCGGCATTCGGGCGAAGCGCGCGTGCGCGCGAAGCAACTCTGGTTTACCGTCGGGGACGACAGCCGGCACGCGACGATGTACGTACGTGACGGAGCGTTGACATATTCACCAGTAACGGGCGATCCGCGCCCGGTCCAAATCGCTCGCGCGGAAGATATTCCGCTCGCGGGGCTGCACAACGTACAAAACGTTATGGCCGCAGCGCTGGCGGCGCTGGCCGCGGGCGTCGAGGCGCGCGATCTGCGCGCGGGCATAAGTTCGTTCAATCCGATGTCCCACCGGATGCAACCGATCGGTGAAGTCGACGGCGTGTTGTACGTGAACGATTCCAAAGCGACGAATCCGGGCGCGGTCATCGCCGCACTGCGATCCTACGACAAGCCGATCGTGCTGATCGCGGGCGGAAAACCGAAGAAGACCGATTTCACCGAACTCGGCCGCATCGTCGACGAACGCGCGCGCGCGCTCGTCGTGATAGGGGAAGCTGCCGAAGATATTGCGGCGCACGTGTACCGCACGCCGATCGAGCGTGCGGGATCGATGGAAGAGGCGGTTCGCGCCGCGCAAGCGCTGGCGCAGCCGGGCGACATTATTCTCCTATCGCCCGCGTGCGCTTCGTTCGACATGTTTGAATCGGCCGAGGATCGCGGACAGAAATTTGCCGACGCCGTGCTGGGGAGCCCCGCCCGATGAGAGCCGCGGTTTCCAAACGCGCCGCCAACGCGCAAGAGCTGCCGCGATCGTTCGTATCTTCGCCGCCCGACACGTGGCTTTTCATTGCGGTCACGAGCCTGGTGGCAATAGGGCTGGTGATGATTTTCAGCGCCTCGAGCGCGCAGGCGTACGCCGATCATCACGACACCGCGTATTACGTCAAACGTCAAGCGATCTATCTCGTCGTTGGACTGATCTGCGCGTACGGCGCATACCGCGTAGATTATCGCAAGTTGCGTGCGTTTGCGCCCTACGCGCTCGTGCTGTGCATCATAGGATTGCTAGCGGTCTTCGTTCCTCACATCGGCATGACGGTCGCGGGAGCTCGCCGTTGGATCGGAGCGGGCTCGCTCTCCTTGCAGCCCTCGGAGTTTGCAAAACTGGGGCTCGTCGTGTTTTTGGCGGCGGCGCTGTCGAGCCGCGGCGATCGCATTACATCATTGACGCGCGGCTTGGCGCCTCTGTGCGTGCCGGTTTTTCTCACCGCGATGCTGGTTTTGATCGAACCCGATATCGGCACGTCGAGTCTGCTGGTGTTCACTGCGTTTGCGATGTTTTTCGCCGCCGGCGCGCGCATCGAGCATTTGCTGATGGTCATCGCGGTCACGGTTCCGCCCGCTGCAATCGCCATCATGAGCAGTCCCTATAAGCGCGCGCGCATCTTTGCCTTTCTGCACCCATTCAAAGACGCACAGAATACCGGATTTCACATGGTGCAGTCCCTGCTGGCGCTTGGAAGCGGCGGGCTGTTCGGGGTCGGGCTCGGGGAGTCGCGCGCGAAGTTCTTTTATCTGCCCGAGCAATACACGGATTTCATCTTCTCCGTGCTGGGCGAAGAGCTCGGGTTAATCGGCACCGCGACGGTGCTCATCCTGTTCGGAACCTTGGCATACCGGTCGATTCGCATTGCCATCGCCGCTCCGGACAAATTCGGCTTCTTCTTGGCGACCGGCTGCGCGGCGCTGATCGTCATTCAAGCGTTCGTCAACATCGCGGTCGTCACGTCGTCCTGGCCGGTGACGGGCGTCCCGCTTCCTTTTATATCGTTCGGCGGCAGCTCCCTGATCGTTTCGCTGATAGCGGTCGCGTTGATCATCAACGTGGGGCGGCACCGGCGCCTGTCTCCCCCAGAGTGAGAGTTGCATTCGCCGGTGGCGGAACCGGCGGTCATTTGTATCCTGCGATCGCCATCGCCGACGCGCTGCGCGATCGCGCAACGATCCTTTTTATCGGCAGCAGAACCGGAATAGAAAACACACTCGTGCCGGCGGCCGGTTACGAGCTGGCTGCGATTGAAAGCCGGCCGCTGCAGCGCGGTAGTTCGTTAGGCGCACTGCAAACGGTCGCAGCGAATGCCGTCGGCATCGCGCAAGGCATGAAAATCTTACGCAGCTTTCTTCCCGATATCGTGATCGCGACCGGCGGTTATGCCGGTTTTCCCGCAATGGCTGCGGCGCGCACGCTGCGGCCGTTCGGCATGCGCGCGCGGCTGGCGCTTCTGGAACCCAACGCGCAACCGGGTCTGGCAAATCGTTTGCTGGCGCCGATGGTCGACGAAGTGTGGGGCGCCTTTCCCGATGGCGATCCGGTTTTTGGACGCAAGTACGTCTACACGGGAGTTCCGGTGCGTTCGTCGTTGCTGCATCCCAACAACCGGATTGAAGCTGCGCGGCGGATCGGACTCGATTCGGCCCGGCGCACGATCCTCGCGATGGGCGGCAGTCAAGGCGCGCGCACGATCAATGAAGCGATAGCCGCGCTTGTAACGCGGCGAGCTCTGCCGGCGGATTGGCAGGTGCTGCACATTTGCGGCGAGCGCGATTATGAATACATGCAGGCCGCCGAGCGTACGCCCTTTGGCGAAAACCGCGTCGTGCTCGTTCCGTACCTGCGTGACATGGCCGATGCCTACGCCTTGTGCGATCTGGCGATCGCGCGCGCCGGAGCTTCGACGTTGGGCGAGCTCGCGGCTCTGGGTATTCCAGCCGTATTAGTGCCTTATCCGTTCGCCGCCGAAGACCATCAGGCGCACAACGCCCGCAAACTGGCGGATCGCGGCGCGGCCGTCGTGATTGAGGACCGCGCCCTCGATGCAGATTCGCTCTGGTGGACGCTGCGCGAAGTGATGCAAGCCGATCGGCTCAATGAAATGCGCGCGGCCGCTCGAGCGTTTGCCAACCGCGATCCGGTCGCGACAATTCTTGCGCGGGTGGAGGCGCTCGTAACAAAGAACGAGAGTTGACCTTGCGCACCTTGCACTTCGTTGGAATCGGCGGGATCGGCATGAGCGCCATAGCCCGGATCTTGCTCGAGCGGGGCGAGCGCGTAACCGGGTCGGACGCCGCCGATTCACCGCTCGTGCAAGAGCTGCGAGCAGCCGGCGCGACGATTTCAATCGGCCACGACGCCGGCAACGTCAACGGTGCGAGCACCGTGGTGGTCAGCTCGGCGATCGATCCGGAGAATCCGGAGTATCGCTCCGCGCTCGAGCGCGGCATTCCGATCGTGCGGCGCGGTGAGATGCTCGCGCGGATCATGGAGGGCACGCGCGGCATCGCCATATGCGGTACGCACGGAAAAACGACCACGACGGCTATGGCTGCGGCCGTTCTGCGCGGCGCGAAAATCGACGCGAGCCTCGTGCTCGGCGGCATCGACGGCGCCATGGGAACGAACGCGCACAACGGATCGGCGCCGTGGTTTCTCACGGAGGCCGACGAGTCCGACGGCTCGTTCTCGCTGCTCGATCCCGCCGTCGCCGTGGTCACCAACATCGAGAACGATCATCTTTCCTCCGATGCGGAACTGCCGAAGCTCGTCGCAGCTTTTGAAGAATTCTTATCGAAGGTTCCCGCGGGCGGTGCGGCGATCGTCGGCGTCGACAATCCGTTGTCGCGTTCGCTCGCGCAGATCGCGCGCCGCGCGCCGACGCTTACGTTCGGAATCGCGGCCGATGCGGCAGTGCACGCATCGAACATCCGCTTCGGGGAGCTGCAGTCGACGTTCGATTTGTTCGTCGACGGCGCGCGTTTGGGAACGATCGAACTGCAGGTACCTGGCGCGATGAATGTTGAGAACGCGCTGGCGGCGGTTGCCGTCGGACGCGCGCTGGAGATCCCCTTTGCGTCGATTGCTGAATCGCTGGGCGATTTTCGCGGCGTGCGCCGGCGTTTCGACGTGCTGGTCAAGAGCCCGCGCATGATCGTGGTAGATGATTACGCGCATCACCCGACGGCGCTGCGTGAAACGATTGCGGCTGCGCGCCGCTATCATCGCGGACCGATCGTCGCGGCCTTTCAGCCGCATAGGTACACGCGCACGGCGTATTTAGCGCCGGCATTTGCCGAAGCGCTGGCAGACGCCGACCGCGTGTACTTGACGCCGATTTATGCTGCTGGAGAAACGCCCATTGACGGCGTGTCCGAGCGGCTTATCGGAGACCGGTTGGAGGCCGCAGGCGTGCCGCTTTCTTATGTGAAGTACGTGCACGATCTGCGCGAGGTCTTGCAGCGCGAAGCGCCCCAAAATGCGCTCGTTCTGATGCTGGGCGCCGGTAACATTACGAAGGTTGCCGGCGAGCTTGCGCGTGATGTGTCGGCATGATCGCAGCCGACGACGCGCTGCGCAGTCTGCTCGATCCGGGCGACCGCGAAAAGCTGGCGCAGATTTGCGGCGACTGCGTGCGTTTTGACGAGCCGCTCGCACCGTACACGTCGTGGAAAATCGGCGGTCCGGCAGATGCATGGGTCGTCGTGGAAACCGAAGGTCAGCTCGCCGACGTGATGCGGTTGTGCGCGCGCCGCAAGCTGCCGTGGTTCGTGCTGGGCAGCGGAAGCAATCTGTTGATCGGCGACGGCGGTATCCGCGGTTTGGTGTTGCGGCTGGCAGGTGAGTTTGCTGGCATCGAGGTCGTGCAGGACGACGCTGGAGTGAACGTGCATGCGGGCGCGTCGGCCGCGATGGCGCTGCTGACGGCAAAAGCCGCGTCGGCCGGCGCGGTCGGCATCGGTTCGTTAGCCGGAATCCCGGGCAGCGTCGGTGGATCGCTGCGCATGAACGCGGGCACCGACCGCGAGATGGGTGATTTCGTGTGCGAAGTTTGGGTGCAGTCGCCGGCCAAGCCGCAAGCGCATTCCGTGTCCGTGCATTACTATTACCGTCACACCTCGCTCGCACGCGACGCGATCGTTTCGCGCGTAACGCTCGTCTTCGATCGCGGCGAAGCGCCGGCGGTGCGCGATGAAATGCAAGACCGGCTGATCCGGCGCAAACGCACTCAGCCTATCGCGCTCCCCAACGCGGGCTCGTGTTTTCGAAATCCGGAAGGCGACAAAGCGGCGCGTCTCATCGAAGCGGCCGGCGCTAAGGGGTGGCGCGAAGGCGGCGCGGAAGTCTCGGCGCTGCATGCCAACTTCATCACCAACACCGGCGGCGCGACCGCCAAAGACGTCGCCACGCTGTTAGCGCGAGTCCGGCGCGCCGTTAGTGAGAAATTCGGCGTCGATCTCGAGCTCGAAGTGCATTTAGTCGGCGTGTTCATCGAATGAAAAAGAAGAAAGCGCGCGTCGCCGTCGTCATGGGAGGTTCGAGCGCCGAACGCGAGATTTCCATTGCGACCGGTTCGGGCGTCATGCGCGCGTTGGAAGAGCTCGGGTACAACGCGCAATCGCTGGATTACGACCGCCGCTTCGTAGACGCGATCCGCGATCTCGCACCCGACGCGGTTTTCAACGCGCTGCACGGGCCGGGCGGTGAAGACGGACAGGTCCAAGGCATACTCGATTATCTTGGCATTCCGTACACGGGTAGCGGCTTGGAAGCTGCCGCGCTGGCGATGGACAAACATCTCACCAAGAAGCTGTTGTCGGCCGAAGGCCTGCCGACTGCCACTTGGGATCTCTTCGATCTTTCCGGCGGTACGCTTCCGCTCTTGCCGGGATCGCTAAACTTGCCGCTGGTCGTCAAGCCGCGCTATCAGGGAAGCAGCGCCGGCGTTTCAATCGTGCGCACGCACGAGCAATGGTCGCAAGCGATGATCGCCTCGGCCCAGCAGTATGCGGAGGTGATCGCCGAAGAATTCATTCCCGGCCGCGAGTTCACGTGCGGCGTGCTTGGCGAGGAAGCCCTTCCGGTCGCCGAGATCGTTTCCAACGCCGGCGAGTTTTACGATTTTGAATCCAAATATGCTGCGGGGGGCAGCACGCACATCGTCCCGGCCGACATCGACCCCGATCTCGCGGCGCGCATCGGCATGCTCGCTCTCTCAGCCCACCGCCTTGTCGGGCTGCGCGATTATTCGCGCACCGATTTCATCGTCAGCCAGGAAGGCCGCCCTTACATCTTGGAAATCAACACGTTGCCCGGCCTGACGCCGACGAGCGTCTTGCCCGACGTTTGCAACGCCGTCGGCATCGGTTATAACGCGCTCGTCGACAAGCTCCTGGGCTACGCGCTTTCGCGCAACGGCGAACGCGTGCTTACAAAGTGAGGTAGATCGTGCGTCTTTCGTATCTTCCCATGATTGCTGCCGCGGGCATTTTTGCGGCGGCGTTTCCACCCAACCTGTCCCTAGCAAAAACGGCTTCGCCGGTGATCGTCGATTATTGCCACATCGACTACACGCAAGGTCCCAATGTCACGCCCAGCGCAAGCATTTCACTGACGAAAAGTTCGGGCCCGCTGGAAATCAAGTTCACGAACGAAAGCGAGAAAACCGCAACGATCGTGCGCTTCGGCGTCGTAATAGAAAATGAGACCGCTTCCATTCGCGACGTTGGGTCGTTCGCTCCCAACAGCACGATACATCACAAATTCCACGATTTCAGCGGGCGTACGAAATTCATTTTCTCGAGCGAGCCTCAACCGAAATGCTCGGTGCAATACGTGAAATTTGCCGACGGCACCACTTGGAGCCCGGGAGAAGAGTAATGTTCGGGTGGTGCAACGAGCGCTCGCGCTTGGATCGGCAGGCGGCCGATTGACTTGCCGAGGCCGGCGTCGTAACATTCGGGAACCCTTCAGGCGTTATAAACACCGAGTATGCTGAAAAATTCTCTGGCGGCGCTTTCCGCGGCCGCCGTCATTGCCGTTTCACTCGCTAACCCGCTTCGAACCGGAGCCCAGGCGCCGACGCCGGCGCCGCAGTTCACTTTGCCGCCCTACCAAAGCCTTGCGCCGGTGCGCGTCCTGGGCATCATCCGGCGCGTTTTTCGATCGCACCGGCCGCCGCCGGCATATGAAACCTACACGATGGTGCGCACGCAGTACGCCAACTACGGAGCCGAGCCGGGTGCATCGCCGTATCCGGACCCGCTCGGTTCGTACACCACGCATTACTGGGTTCGCAACCTGGACCGCGCGGCGCTGACGCGGCGTATCTATCGCGACGACGCCGAAGGGCCGCCGGCGTTCGATCGGCCCGCGCTCAACGAGGCGACCGATCCGGGCCCCCCGACCGCGGACGTCTTTGCGCCGGCGCCGCTCCATCAGCACATCAATCCGCAGTCTTACGTACCGACGCCCGAACCTTCGGGCGAACCGCTCAAGACGATCGGCTCGGTGATTGCGATCGGTGAGTCCGACTATGATGTTCCGCAGATGACGGTCGAACGCAATCTGCTGCACCTGGTTCTGAAACCTCGCCGGGATCCGGAGCGGAATGTGCTCCGCCAGATTTGGGTGGACAAGAAGAGCTACGAGCTGCGCCGCATCATCGCGCACGACCGTCTCTTCACGGGAGACGAGGGTATCTATCCGGTCACCTTTACCTACACGCTCGGCTATCTCCGCGGGCAGCTGGTCGTGACGCACCTGCACGGCATCGTCGAACCGCGCGTCGAATCCAACGGTACGCAAACGGTGTACGGCGGCGACGGCGCGACGGTTGACTTCGACTTCCAGGACATCACGTTTCCGAACTCGCTACCCGAATGGTATTTCAACCCGCGCCAATACGCCCAGCACATCACGGAAGTACCTATCTAAGGAGAGATTCATGTCTACAACGGGAATCGTCGTCGACCGCGGCCTCGAAGGCGTCGTCGTCGGCAGCACGCTGCTTTCCAACGTCGAGGGAAAAGAAGGCCGGCTGACCTATCGCGGTTACGACATCCACGATTTGGCGCCCAACGCGTGCTTCGAAGAGGTCGTGCATCTCCTGTTGTACGGGCAGTTGCCTTCCACGCGCCAGCTCGAGGATTTAAAGAAAGAACTCGGCGCCCACCGGATGCTGCCCGAGCCGCTCATCAACGCGATGCAAAGCGTGCCGAAAGATGCCTGGCCCATGGACGTGCTGCGCACGATCGTTTCAGGCCTGGCGATCTTCGTGCCGGTCGACGCGCACGGCGCGCATGTTTCCGACGTGCACACCGCGATCGAGTTGATCGCCAAAGTGCCTACCGCCGTCGCCATGTGGGATCGCATCCGCCGCGGCCTCGATCCGATCGAACCGCGTCACGACCTTTCACAAGCTGCGAACTTCCTTTATATGTGCCGCGGCAGCGAGCCCAGCGAAGCTGCCGAGGATGCGATGGATACCTACCTCGTGCTCCTGGCCGATCACTCGTTCAACGCTTCCACGTTTTCAGCGCGGGTGACCGCGTCGACGAAAGCCGATCTCTACGCCGCCGTTACCTCTGCGATTGCGACGCTCGAAGGCGAAGCGCACGGCGGTGCGGCCAGCGCCGTCGGCCGCGTCTTACTCGAGGTCGGCAAACCGGAACGCGCGGAAGCGTATGTGCGCGAAGTCTTGGCGCGGGGCGAGCGCATCATGGGTATGGGGCATCGCGAATATAAAGTGCGCGATCCGCGCGCCCAGCATTTGGAAGCCGTAGCGAAAACGCTTAGCGAGTTGAACGACCCGAAATGGTACCGGATCGCGCGATCGCTCGAGGATGCATCGAATCTGGTGTTGCGCGAGAAAAAACCCGACAAGAGCATTTACGCGAACGTCGACTTCTATACGGCGCCGCTTTTCTACAGTTTGGGATTTCCGGGCGACGAATTTACGCCGATTTTTGCATGCGGCAGAATTGCGGGCTGGACGGCGCACGTGTTGGAACAGCTCGCCGACAACAGGCTGATTCGTCCGCAAGCCACATATTCGGGACCGCCGGTGCATGCGTTCGAGCCAATCGAGCGGCGTTCGGGCAACGGCGCCGCTACGCGCTAACCGTCGTACGTTCTCGTTAATTCCGCCGGTAAGCGCGCGACGATCTCGTAGTTGATCGTATCCGCCCAATCGGCCCAATCGTCGGCCGTGATGGCGGCTTCGCCGTCGTTTCCGATCAACACGACGCGTTCTCCGGGGCGCGCGTTCGTCGCTCCGAGATCGACCATCGTCATGTTCATACACACTCTGCCGACGATGGGGCACCGTTTTCCGGCTACGACGAATGCGCCTCGATTGGAAAGCGCACGCGGGATGCCGTCGGCGTAGCCGAACGGCACGACGCCGATGCGCATGGGGCGCGGTGCGCGGAACGTCGCGCCGTATCCCACCGTCGAACCGGCTTCGATCTTACGGACGGCGATCAGGCGGCCCTCAAACGAAAGCGCGGGCTCGAGCTGGATGTCCGACGGCATCGCGGCTCGCGTCGCTTTAGAAGGCCACAAACCATAGAGCGCGATTCCGATCCGTACCAGATCCAAACGCGTCTGCGGCCACAGCATTGCGGCTGCAGAAGCTGCAATGTGCCGCAGCGGCTTCGGGTTCCGTTCGAACTTCGCTGCGTGGACGACGTTCTCGAGCGTCGCGACCTGTGCCAGCGTAAACGCCGAATCCAACTCTTCGGCCGCCGCGAGGTGCGAGAAGATGCCGCCGATCTCGATGCCCGGCGTGCGGGCGATTCGTTCTATCGCTTTGGGAGCTTGCGCCGGATCTAACCCCAAGCGTCTTACGCCCGTATCAACTTTTACATGAACTCGAAATGGCGTGCCGCGCCGGCGCGCTGTATTGGCGACCGTGTCGAGATACGTGCCGTCGTCCCAAAGTGTAATCTGCAGCTGTTGCGCCAGCGCTTCGTCGAGCCGTTCGACCGGCACCGGCCCCATGACGATCACCGGAACGCTTACACCGGCCTTGCGAAGGAAGAGTCCCTCTTCGACCGAGTAGACGCACAACGCGTCGGCGTATTCTTCGATCGTGCGGGCGACCGGCACGAGCCCGTGACCGTATGCATTAGCCTTCACGACAAAAGCAACTTGCGCGGGCGCGACCAGTGCGCGCAATGCCTGCGCGTTCCGGCGCAGCGCATTCGTCGAAATCCTCACGCTGCCGATCATGGCACCTTCTCGAACATTCGCGCGGCGAGCGCCACCGGCAATCCGAAGAACAGGCAGGTTGCGATGATACCGTACGCGACTTGTTGCGCAGTATGCGTCTGTTCGGCTGCGACGCCGTAGAGCGCGAGCTGCGTCACGACGTAGACGACGACCCCGAACGTGAGGCCGGAAAGAACGGGAAGGCGGTTGATCTGCGCGCGCGTCGCTGCCAGATGCGCGTAGCCGATCCCCCACCCGATGCAAACAGCTGCATAGAGCGCCACAAATTCCGCATAGTGGGGAGATGTCCAAGAGCGGCGGCCCCCGGCCGCCAGCAGGACCAACCCCAAGAGCACACCTCCGATGGAGCCTGCCGCGGCACCGCGCAAGGCGATGCGGCGCCAGTCCAAGACGAGCGCAGCCATCAAAAGGCATTCTTCCAGGCTGAACGCCCCGCCTCGTAAGGGCACCTTTACAAAATCTTAGCGGGTTTGACTTGAAGATAGGCCTTTCTACCCACTGGGCAAGGATGTTCTTGGCGGCTGGACGTGCTATATTGGCAAGCACGCGGGTTGGTTTTTGGGATCACGGAGGATAGAGCGCTTGAAGCGACATTTTACGGCGTTATACGCTTTGCTATTGGCCATTGTGCCATCAGCGTGTTCGATGCACGGGCAATCCACGACGCCCTCGCTGCCTCCGTATACGCAAAACATCGTTCAGCCTTTTGACACATCTGGCGGTATCTCAAACATGGCGGTTCGGGTCGGCGACGCTGCGCCGGCATTCTTCGGCAACCGCCTCTCCGGCATCAATCTTGCCTTCAGTGAAATCGATGCCGTCGACAGCGCCGGCCACAACGTGGTCGTAGGCCAGTACTCCACGCCATTGATCGTCAACTTGCTGAAATATCAAGACGGGCTGGGCGCGAACGTCGGCCAAACGCAGGTCAGCCAAAAGACCTATCAGCAAATTCGTTTCGTCATCGACACCTCCGCCAGTTCGGTGCTTTACACCGGCGGCGCGAGCGCCGGGTTACGGTTTGTCCGTAACAACGATCATTCGTCCGCGAATGCGGGCGGAGCGACGAGCACGACATCGCTTGGCCATGGGCGCGTTGCGATCACGGTAAGCCAGCCGTTTGCCATCGGAAGTACGGCGAGCGAGCTGGTCAACGTCGACTTCAATCTCATGGAATCGCTGACGCCGCCCTCGATCGATACCAATCGCGGACAGGGCAACAACCTTGCATCCGATACGCACGGCGGTCTGGCGCTCGCCGTACGGCCGACGCTCTTCGTTGCCGCAAACTCCAACGGCGGCCAAATCACCGGTACCGTCGTCAACTCGCGCGGGAATGGCGTTTCGAATGCAGTCGTAGTCGCGGTCGATCAAAACGGTCAAGTCGGCAATACAGTTGCCACCGACGCATCAGGCAACTTCCTCCTGCACACGTTGGCCGCCGGAACATATCGCTTGGATATCTACAACAACTACACAAACTCTGCGGGTGCAAACTTCTCATCGGAGGGCTCCAGCTCGGATCGTAGTCGCTTAAAGGGATCGACGACCGTCACGGTCAGCCCCGGCCAAGTCACCGACGCCGGAACGATTACGGACTAGCAACCGCATAATGCACGTGCAAGACGAACGCCTCAGAACCGGCGCAGACGTCTCTGCGACGCTGAAACTAGCGACTGCTCTAGCACGCGGTGCACGGCGAGACGAAGCGCTGGAGCAGCTGACGTATTGCGAAGACTGGCCGCAACCGTTTAACGAGCAGGGATTGCTGGTTCGGGCCGAGGTGTTAGCACGCCGCGATCCGGTACTGGGACTCGAGATGCTGGCCGCGCACTCCGAAGAATTCACGTCGAGTGAAGGCCGCTTCGGCTACCTTGTGACTTCCGCTAACGCGTACGTTAATACGCGCAATTTCGATGCGGCCCGCGACATGCTCGCGACCGCGCGTGACCTTGTGCGAGAGGATATCATGCTCTGCGCTCGTCTTGGTTACGAACGCGCGCGCTTAGCGTTGCTGACGAAACTCTACGATCCGGAAAGCGACGACGTCGCGGTCGCGATGAGCGATCCTAGCCCCAGCGCGCAGTTTAAAGCGCTCGAGCTACGGTCCTGGATGCACGCCGGGCGCGAAGATTATGCTTCGCAGATCCAGGATCTACTCGGCGCTCTGAGACAGTTTCGGGACTCGGCGCCAGCTTGCGATCTTACTAGCGTTGCGATAGCGCTGCACGCGCTGCTTCGCTTGGCTGTGGAGCTCGGCGACGCTAAGGCTGTTGCAGTTGGAGAAGCTGTCTACGAAGCCATAGAATGGACACGCGACATCCAGGATCTGCAGTTCCTGTGCATACGTGCCTTGGCGTGGCATGCATTTCATCAGGGCGATTCGGGTCGCGCACAATGGCTCTTCAAGGATTCAAATGATCTAGCGCCGACGTTGGCTTGGCAAGTCATGTCGCATGCCGACCGGGCTTTTGTCTCGCGCATGAATCGGAATGAGTCGTGGGCTGCCGAAGAGATCGCGATTGCGCGGTCCATTGAATCGCAAGTCGAGTGGGACGCCACACATGGCGAGGAGCGTCAGGCGCTGGTCATGCTCGCCGAGCTGCTTGCGCGCACAGATATGGCGAAAGCCCAAAGCTACGTGTCGACGTATATCCAACTTGGCAGCGACAGCCTGGATCCGACTTTAGCAGGCGCGTACGAACGGCGAACACTGGCCTATGAAAAATATGCGCTCGGCCGCGTGCAAGCAGTGCTCGGTAACGTCAAGCTTGCGATGGACTCGCTCGTGTTGTCTTATGAGGTCTTTGCGCATATCGGCTTCAACTATCGAGCCGCATTGGCGGCTGCAGCTCTCTACGAGTTGACCGAAGATAAAGACTGGCTCGAAAAGGCGCGCGTGCAGGCCGCGCATTTTGAAAAGAGTCCGCTCTTCCGCAGACTCTCGGAACTGGATAAGGTCGAAGAGCAGCGCGTGCTCTCGGGGCTGACGCCGATGCAGCGTCAGATCGCGATCGCGCTTTCGCAGGGTGCGGACCTCGACGAGCTTTCGCACCAGTTCAGCCGCAGCAGATTTACACTGGAGAAACAGATCGAGGTTATCTTTGCCGCTCTGGGCGTGGAATCGCGTCATGCGCTTCGCGCCGAGTTACGGCAGCGTAAGATGCTGTGAAGCGCGCCGGCCAGGCGGGGGTCAACACTCGCTTACTGATCTTTGGCGTCCTTGTGGCGCTTTGTTTTATCTCGTTTTTTGCAGCGGCGATCGAACGCCCGGCAACGTTCGTGCTCGCTATATACGCCGTGGCCGGCATCGTCGTCATCAGTGTGGCGGCCAAACTGCTGATCAGCGACGGCATTGCCTCGATCCGCGGCCTAACCGAACGCGGCTACAACGTGGTCGAAAGCATCCCCGATGGTTTCTTCATCATCGACAAAGACTGGCGTTTTTCACACGTCAACGAGCGCGCCGAGGAGCTTCTGCGCAAGAATGCGGGCGAGCTGATCGGCGTTCGCGTGCAGGACGTCTTGGATCCGCTGGCCTCCGACCTCGTTCCCGAAATGCTGAGCGTGCGGCGGCAAGGCGTTCCGTTAGAGCGGCTGCAGCATTTCCAATCGACCGATAGATGGATCGAGATTCGCATGCAGCCCGCGCATGACGAACTGCTCGTGCATTTGCGCGACGTAACCGAACGCAAGAACAGCGAACTGCTGCTCAAGACGAGCGCGAGTTTGCGGTTGCTGCTGTCGCAGATGCCCGCTGTCGTGTGGACGGTCGATCGCGATTTGCGCCTCACATCTATCCGCGGAGCGGCGGAGCAGCGTCTGTGCGCGGACGATCTGGTCGGCGGCCCGTATGGAGCGAGCATCGACGATCCGGAACAGCGGCGCGCGTGCCTGAACGACCTGCGACGCACGCTTGACGGCGAAGCGGTTCGTTATGAAACGCGGCAAAACGGGCGCTGGCTGCAAAACGACGTCGAACCGCTGCGGGATGCGGAAGGCGCCGTGATCGGCGCGATCGGTGTGATGCTCGACGTGACCGACGTGCGCGAAAGCGCCGAACGGTTCGCACTGCTGGCTCGCCAAGACGTCATGACGCAACTGCCGAACCGCTTGGCGCTCGAAGAATCGTTGCCTGCGATATTGGAAGAGGCCGCAGCCAAGAGCGGCCCGGTTGCGGCGATGTTCATAGATATCGATCGCTTCAAGACGATCAACGACACGCTCGGCCATCGCGTCGGGGACGAACTGCTGCGCGGCATCGCGACGCGGCTGCAAGAGCGGCTGATCAATCGCGCTACGATCTTCCGGTCGGGCGGTGATGAATTCGTCGTCGTCATCGACGGCATCGGCGATCAGCGCAGCGTGGTTTCGGTTGCGATGGGAGTGCTCGCGACCTTCCACGAGCCGTTCATCATTCAAAACCGCGAGCTCTTCGTGACGGCGAGTATCGGGACGAGCTTGTTCCCGCAAAACGCGCGCACGGCCGAAGAGCTGATCGCATTCGCCGACTCCGCGATGTACAGCGCGAAAGAGGCCGGACGTAACAACGTCAAGTCTTACGACGGAACCATGCACGCGCGCGTGCTGGAGCGTATGAGCCTGGAGCAAGACTTGCGCCAAGCGCTGTCGCGCGGCGAACTGCAGCTGCTCTTTCAGCCGATCGTCGATATTTCTACAAAGCGGATCGTCACCGCGGAAGCGCTCATCCGCTGGCAGCATCCGACGCTTGGCGAGCTGCTGCCCGAAGTTTTTATTCCGATCGCCGAGGAGAGCGGCACGATCATCGAGATCAGCCGCTGGGTCTTGAAGCAAGCCTGCAGCACCGCCGCGCGAATCCGGCAGATCGCCGCGCCGGAATTTCGCGTGTCGGTCAATCTTTCGCCGCGTGATTTTTACGAGCAGGACTGCGCCGCCACGATCGGCGCGGTGCTCGCCGAAACCGGGTTGCCGGCACGCGCGCTCGAGTTGGAAGTTACCGAGAACATCGTGCTCAACGATCTCGCGGTCGCCACGCTGCTGCGCATCCACGCGATGGGCGTTCAGATCGTCGTGGACGATTTCGGTAAGGGCTACAGCTCGCTGAGTTACATCAAACGGCTGCCGGTTCACGCCATCAAGATCGACAAAGGCTTCATCAACGACGTCACGCGCGACCCGTACGACCAGGGCATCGTGAAAGCGATCGCCACGCTGGCACAGACCCTCGGATTGCGCGTCATCGCCGAAGGCATCGAAACCGAGGCCCAACTCGAGTTCGTCAGGGCGCTCCGGTGCGATCAGGCCCAAGGGTTCCTCTTCCACTCGCCCATGCCGCGCGGCGACCTGATGGCCCGCATCGCCGAGCAAGAGACCCCGCTGTCGGCAGGCAGCTCCCGCGTAGTCTCGATATACCGCGGCACTTAGTCTCCCGCTTTGGCTCGGAGGGGGTCGCATTTCGCTTGGCCCCGGTCTCGCTCCGACATCCGGGTCTCCGCTCGCCCTGCCTCTTCAGGCCGCTCCCGCCATCCATGGCTCCGCGGCTGAATTCACACG
>PLLF01000072.1 GCA_003140855.1 Vulcanimicrobiota bacterium | reverse complement strand
GGGGGTCAAACGTGGGGGTCAATATGGGGTCAAAAATGCCGATTCGGCTTTTCAGCCTTCGCGGTTCGAGACCTTAGCGATCGGCGCCGCGCCACCGGCGATATTTTCCAAGGAAAGCCTCCGGCGGACAACACAAAACTATTGCGCCGACAAGAACGGTTAGTGTAATCGAACTCCAACCATGCCTGCCAAGCGGTGCCACGCCGAGACCGTACAAGAGCGTGACTATCGCCATAACCAGAAAGAATGGCCCGCTGGCATAGCAATGCACCCTACCGCACCGGAGCGCATTAGCGACGCATGCGGCGCCCATCGTCGTTAGCACAACGGTCCATATTGCGGTTCGCCAACCCTGACCGATATCGAGGGACGCACTAGCGACAAGCGCGACGGTCGGAAGCCAGAACACTGCCACTGTTACCATCGGGTTTGAAAGAATGTCCCGCCATTCGTTCGTGGGCTTCATCGTTTGCGCTTTCTCGAATGGACTCTCCCAAAATTACGCTCGGTCGCTCTCGACGGGATTGAAATTCCGGACGTCCAATTGTCACGCACGTGACAACGCACCAAGGCGTCGAGTTGGCTGTCATTCTATTGACCGTCGCCCTAGCGATAGGGCTGATATCGTCTCGACTGCGTGTTCCGTACAGCGTATCGCTCGTTGTTGCCGGGATCGCGTTAGCGCTGGTTCAAAAGCGTTTCGCGCCGATTTCGCTCGGCCCCGACTCCTTGATTTTGTTTCTCCCACCGCTTATTTTTGCTGGCGCCTGGAGTCTAGACTTGAGCGCTTTGAAGCGAATGTCCGTACCGATCGCAATTTTAGCGGGACCGGGCGCCGTCGTTGCCGCGGCGGTCATCGCGGCCGCAGCCACATATGTCGGTGGGTTCCCGTTTGGAGCCGCCCTCGTTTTGGGGGTGATCCTTGCTCCCACCGATCCGGTCGCTATTATCGCGATTTTTCGACAGTTGCGCGTTCCGGTGGATCTCGCAGCGTTGATCGAGGGCGAATCCATTGCTAACGACGGAGTCGCCATCGTGCTCTACCAGCTCATTATTCCGATCGCGCTCGGCGTGGCGCATCCGCAGGTTGGGCCGCTGCTCTACGGATTCGTGGTGTCCTCCGTCGGCGGCGCGGCTATCGGGCTGGGCGTGGCATTTGCGGTCGCGACGGTTTTGAGGCGCACGTCCGACAATCTGTTTCAAGTGCTGGGCACGATAATCGTCGCGTATGGTACGTATGTGCTCGCAGAATCGGTTCACGTCTCCGGTATCTTTGCCACCGCTGTTTCGGCAATTTCACTGAAAGCTTTTGAGTTTTTCCCGTCCAACGATCGAGCCAACGAGAGTGNNATCATCAACGCAGTGGTGTTTCTGGCCATGGGGCTTACGTTGAAATTGAACTTGCCCTCGAGCGGATGGATCGTGCCGCTTGTCGTTTTCTGCGCCGCTTTAACGGCGCGTGCCCTCCCGTCGTACACGGTGCTGCGTCTGTTTTCCGTCGTACAGGATAAACGTTGGCTGAACGTCGTTGCCGCTTCAGGCTTACGCGGCGGCTTGTCCGTGGTCTTAGCTCTCGGGTTACCTGCTTCACTGCCCAATCGCGCAGCCATCATCGATGTCGTCTTCGGTGTCGTGTTCTTGACACTCGTGCTGCAAGGAATACCAATGTCCCGGCTGGTGTCAGCAAACACAGCGCGAAGTGAAGGTCTCCTCACGCCTCCTGCCGCAGCTCGATGACGCAGAAGCCTTTGCGATCGAGCTGAATGGCGATCCCTCGCCGAAGCGACGCACTATCTATCTCGTCCTCATTTGTCCAATTTCTTCGCAAGCTGTTAAACGACTTGGCGGAATACGAACCGCTCAGCGGCAGATCCACGCTCACGGCGGTCGTGATGGTGCGTTCGGTTGTATTCCCTACAAAGACAACGATGTTTTCGCCCTTCCGAAGGGCGATGCTCGTGGCCGCGTTACCGGTTGTGTGAACGTGCGCCGTAATATCGCTTTCATACACGCTGCACGTAGTCGATCGATCGAACTGGAAATTTCCATACATCTGCAGCTGCGGAAGGCGGACGGTAAACCAGGTCAGTTGCTTACCGCGAAAGGGTAGGTTCTGAACGCCCATCCAGAGCCAGTCCGGCGCCAGCCTGGGATTAACGCTGGGCGTGCCGTTCGAAATATCCAGTCCTGCGGCACCCTCGATCGCCGCCCACAGATAGCGTGGCGGGAGCCATGGCGAGAGCATCATGCCTTGATTGACGAGCGTTTCGCCGTGAAACCATTCCGAAAATTGGCCAGGCACCGTGTTATTGCGGCGCGGATCCCTCGAGTAGTGCTGAAAGCTTGCACCCAATGAATGTGCCATAAGCGCCGGGTTGAAACGAGCGGCTGCAAAAGCGTACCAAAAATTCACGCCTATCCAAACGCCCCCGAGCAGTCCGTATCCATGCGTCGGCCCGTAGTCCACAGCTGTCCGCGGCACGGTGCGAATCCCAGCGGCGGTCCAGAACTCTTCCCTGCTCAGCCGGCCGATAACGCCGGCGGCAGTTTCGTCGTCGGCCACTTCGAACATCAGCGGAAAAACCATATCGACCGTACAGTCGGTCCGCTTAGTTCCGTCCAGGTCGATGTTGAGATAATAGAGTTTCGACACGGGATCTAACAGATGGGTGTTGATAGCCTCACGCAACGTTTCGGCGGCCTTTTTGAACTTGGCGCTGTCAGTATGCTTTTGAAGAACGCGCGCCATGTGCGAAAGCGTCTGCAGTGCGGCGTAGCACTCCGAATTCAGCTCAGTCGTAGCCCCGGATAAGTGGTAATTTGGGATGACGTTCCGCCAGCCGACAATCCCCCAATCCGAAGTTCCGGTGGCCGTGCACCACACCAAGCCCTGTTTATTGCGCTGCGAGAGGATGTACCGCGCGGCTTTGAGCGCATAGGGGTAGATCCGTTTTAAAAACGCCTTATCGCCGGTCGTACCGTAATGGTGCCACAGAGCGAGTATGAGAAGTGGCGTGTTGTCATTGATGTTCAGTTTGTAGTCTTCGGTTTTTCCGGTTCGAATATCGTAATACTCTACCACCATGCCGCGCTTCTCGAGATGCTCTGCATACCAGAGGAGAGAATCCCGACTGAATTCCGGCGTAACGTAATCAGAGCCGTACGCAAACCACGCGGTATCGCGGCCAACGCTGTTATTCGAACGCGTCGGATCGTTAACAAAACACCAACCCGTTGGTGCCAGCGACTGCGTGCGCAACATGTTCGCCTTTGCCCACAGGACGCCGCGATTCACGTCCTGATCCGGGCAGACAACGACCGCCCGGCTGAGCACATCGTGGTAGTACTGACGCGTCCGCTCGAGTGCGTCGCTCGCATTTGGGCATTCGCGATAAGCGCGCATAGCCCCGGCTCGCCCCTGGCCGGAGAAAAAGAGGATCAGGTGGAATCGAGCACACTCGTTCGGCTTGAGCAGATGCGAAAAATGGAACGCGGCAATCGGGTCACCCTGCGATGCCATCGTCTTATTGCTCAACACTCCCGGAGACCGGATCGAGACGACCTTACCTCTATCGCTCGTGACTTCATAGCTGGTCGGGTCGGCGCTGGCGCCAAGAATTCGAACGAGCTTTTCGTTTGTTTGGTTCCACGCAACGATCGCGCGGTGTCTCTTGTTGTAGGCCGTCGCGATCCAGGGTGCTGTATTTCCGCGCAACTCGGCGAACGCATAGGTGCTGAT
>PLLF01000053.1 GCA_003140855.1 Vulcanimicrobiota bacterium | reverse complement strand
CGCTGATTAACAGAACCCGGCACCCCTGCGGCGACTTCCGAATCGCTCGTGGATGCGGTGGTTTACAGACAGTTTAAACGTATGCACCTGGATGCGGTGGGGGCCAGAAGCGGGGGTCATAGATGTGGGCGAGCTCGGATCGCACGCTCGTCAACACGGACCGGAAACGTGTGTTAGTGCAGATGTCGCGGAGTTGATGATGAAGCCCGCAGGAGCTGCGCCGACCGGAGCGCAGTCTGCAAACAGCCGAGTGGGCTTCACGTCCGGCCGAAAAGTTATGTGGATGTTCCCGTCTTTGTCCCAGAACACGACGTCGTAGTGTGAAAGATCGCGGTCATTCCTCGCATATCGTGGGTTGCGCGTTAAAACGACGGTAGACTCGAGGCACGGCTTTCTTCATCCCGGCTGTACGCCTGGGAATCACGATGTCTCAAATAACGTGCACCGGAACGGTCACGACGTTCCGCGGCAGACTTTCGTCTGGCCAAAACTGAAGGACGAGTTCCCCGCGGCGCGTCGGCAAGAACGTGAAGTCCTTGGTTTGGCCAATCGTGATCGTTTCCACGGCAGATTCGGGCATGCGNNCATTGCAGCGTGTGGTTCGCCGCGCTCAACGAAACGAGCGCGTCAGGAAAGATCGTCAGCATGCTTAGAAAACGGAAGCGCTGCAGGACGCCCGCATGAATCGTTAGCGCCGACGGCTGAGGTAATCCGTTCACGAGCATGTTGAGGCTGAACGCATGCGTCGTGGTCATGGAAAAAATGTGATCGGTATTCGGATCGAATGTGCGGCCTGGCTTGAGCACGATGAGCGGGCCGACAAGGCCGCCCTGGAGCTGCCACACATCGTCCGCGTGCGTGTGATAGATGAACGTGCCTGCGCGCGGCGGCGTCATCCGGGCTTCAAATGTGGCGCCCGGCGCGATGAGCTGCGCACGGTGGTTGCCGAAGCCGCTGAAACCGGGAACCCCATCGTAGTAACTGTCTTGCAACTCCATGCCGTGCCAATGCACGCTCGTGGGTTCGCCCAGCAGATTCGTAACATCAATCGAGGCAGCCTGACCGCGCGTCAAAAAAATCGGGGGACCGATGGCGCCCGGCTCGGTGCGCGTGCGGCCGTCCTCGTTTACAACATATCGGAACGACGGCGTGTCGGCTCGATCGTCAAGCGCTCGTTCAACGGTTAGGCGAACATGTCGCTTTGCCGGCAGATCGGCAATGCTCAGCTGCTTCGCCGGCTGTACTGTCAATCCGACGATTAATCCGCCCATCCCCATGCGGCTCATGAAATCGTCGCCCGCGTGAACGGGACTTTTTGCCAGCATTGCGGCGATCGGCGCGTGACGAATCACATGATATGGAAAGTGACAATGGAACAGCCAATGTCCCGGACGATCGGCGTGCCAGACCATCGTGAATGTCTGTCCCGGCGCGATCGGCTCGGTAACCTCGGGATCGGAGCGCCTCGCGTAGAGATCGTCCATCACGCCATCGCCTCGCGACGCTACGGAAAAATAAAACCCGTGCAAGTGCAGCGGGTGCGTACCGATACTTGCGTTGAGCCAGCGCCAGCGAACAGTTGAATTTTGCGCGTAGGAAAGACGTTCCGTGTACGGCCACGATTTGCCGTTAATCGTGTCCAGTTCGTAGTTGAAATTCGGAGATCCGCGTTTGCTGGTCACGTTGATCCACTCGCTGATCACAAAGATGCGATCGGCTGGAACGTTTTTTGTGCCCGCAGGATCGATTACCAGTGCGCCTGAAAGCTGCGAATCCGCGCCGAACCGATTGGCGATATCCTTTCCCGTGGTGGATGCCCAGTACAGGTACGTCCCGGGTGCGGATGCCCGAAAGCGGACGAGTCGAGTCGTCCCGAACGGAATCGCAATTGCCCGATCGCGAATCGCCGGACGAGAGATCATCCCGTGCAGCGTGAGCGTCGTATTCGGGATCGAATTGCGCACGCTGGCGATCACGATGGTTCCCGCACGAACGCGGATGAGCGGACCAGGAATTTGCGGCGTTTTACCGTTCTCGGCGAAGGTTTCTATCGGGATGCCGGGACCCGCGGCGTCATCGGGATGCCATAACGCAACGCGCGCATCAAGCGAAACCCGCAGCTCCGAACGCGTGAGATGTCCGGCGGCAACGAGGTTGTCATTCGTCGCCGCATTCTGCAGCGAAGCCAACGCAAAAAGAACGCCAATCACAATAAGCAGAAGCCCTTTCCCCGGTACGGTCAGTTTTCCGGAGCCGAAAAGGGCCTCCTGCTTACTCACTTGCGTCTGTGGTGGATGACGGTGTTGCCCTTGGTGTGCAATTGCTGGCCTCGAACGGCATGAACTTGTCCGCCGCCGCCCCATAAGCATCGGCGAAAAATAGAAAGCCCGCCAAACATTTGATTTGGCGGGCTTTTGCATGGCTCCGCATGCTGGACTCGAACCAGCGGCCCGCTGATTAACAGAAACCGGCAGTCATGCGGCAAGTTCCGAATCGCTCGTGGATACAGCGGTTTAAGAGCAGTTGAGACGTATGCAGCCAGATGCGGCGGGGGTCAAACGTGGGGGTCAACAAACGGTCACCCGCACTGCCTTATTATAAGGAAGAAAGGCTGTTAAACTGAGGGGCAACGATTTGCGCATAAGGGACGCGGGCAAACCACGTACCACGACCCGCACTTAAGCCGATTTCGCCATGGTCGGCCGGTGTCATCTTGGTTGTACGCCGGCAACTGGAACGCTAGACCGGAAGGCACCAACCTGCCGTTGAAGACCAATTCGGCATGAAGCGCGTAGTAAGGACCGCGTTCATTCTCACCTTCACCGCAATCGCGACGCTGATGGTCGGGCCCGACCTCATGTTGCCGTTGCATCCATATTCGAGTTTCGGAATAAGCGTCGATCCGCACGGCACCATTAAGAGCGTCGACGCCGTGACAGTAGCGGCGGGATTGCACGTCGGTGATCGTGTAGAACTCGAGCGCTTGCAGCCGTTCGACCGAGCTAGGTATATGGGCGTGGTGCCGCAGGGGCTCGTTATGCGTTTGCCGCTAGCGTCGGGACGCACGATAACAGTGCGCGCGCACACGCAGCGCCGGTCGACTTTGGATAATATCACTGACCTGTTCGCGGTGCTCGCGTTGCTTACGTTCATCGCGGTCGCGGCAGCGCTGGTTCTTCTTCGGCCGATGCCGGCGACATGGGCGTTTTACGGCTTCGCCTATAGCTTTTGTTCGTACGGAGCCCTCGTAAAGGCTGTCTCGCCGCAACTGCTCATTGGCATCATGATTCTCATGGCACTTGCCGGAGCGATATCGCCCGCTGCGTTCGTTTCGTTCGCGTTGCGTTTTCCCGACGTGAAATTAAAGCCGGTCGCGCTCTGGGCGGAGCGCGTTTTACTCTTCGCCGTCACGCCCGCGATTGCGGCTTGGGGCATGTATCAACTGCTGGGTTATATCATCGCGGGCGGTCCGGCGCCGGCGTGGATTCGACCAGGAAATCTTCATAACACCCTGACGGACGCAATCTATGCGGCGGGTGTCGCGATCCTGATCGTCCGTTACGCAACCGCCGATTCCGCGAATCGGAACCGGCTGCGGTGGGTGGTCGCCGCCTTCACCGTCGCGTTCTTGCCTTTCCTGACGGAGCAGTTCATTTGGAGCGCAACGAGCGTCTTTCCGGGCGCGGCCACCATGAATCTTGCGCAAGCGTGTGAAGTGTTTGCGCCGATCGCACTGGCCTATACCGTACTCAAGCACCGACTATTCGACGTTCGGTTCGTTGTCAGCCGCGCGCTCATGTACGCGGGAATGATGTCGCTGAGCATCGGTGCGCTCGCGCTAATCGATTGGGGATTCGGCCGTTGGATTAGCGCGTCGCGGTTTACACTGTTTGCCGAGCTTGCGCTGGCGCTCGTCTTAGGCGCCGGCCTATCGATGACCCAACGGAAGATCGAGGTGTTTCTTAACAGCGTTGTTTTCCGCACGCAAACGCTTGCGCTGCAGGGGCTTCGCCGGTTCGCGCAAGAGACCGGACCTGATCGCCGCTCCCTCGCGTTTGCTCAGCCAAACACATGAGGCGCTAACTGCTCGGCTGGAGAGCGACTACGTCGCCATCTACACGACGGACGGTTCGTCGTATGCGCGCGCGATACCGGGAATCGAGGCGATTCCAGCGCTCCTAGCCGGCGATGATTTTGCGGTGTTGCGCTTACGGCGCTGGCATGAAACCTTCGAATGCGACGAACCGCGGCATCCGTTTCGGGGCGCGCTGCTCTTGCCGATGACCGCGCGCGGACAACTGATCGGCTTCATCGCTTGCGGTCCCAAACGCGATCACACGCATTATTTACCCGAGGAAGTCGAAACGCTCACGACGCTGACACACCGGGTCGGAAGTGCGTTTGCTTTGCTGACGCCGCCTTCACTGGTAGGTGAACGCTTCGTTACCCGCCTTCAGAAAGGCGTTTGAACGAAACACCAACGCTAGAACGTTAGAACGGCGTTGTCTCACGATTTGCGCGCATTTTACATTATCTCGCCCCAAAACCACTGATTTCACAATATCTGATTCGGTCACGTCACCAGTTCGCCGACAACGGCAATCGTTGTTAGGTCTGGTCGATACGCACGCGCATACCAGTTTTGAACATCGGCGCGGGTCACACTTGAGACCGTAACGGCGGTCGGGTGGCGACGAACCGGATCTGTGGGCGGATAAAGCGCGCCCTCCAAGAATCGCTTTCACTATGGACGCCTATCAGAGCCGTATCAACGCTGAGCACTAGCATCCAGCGGCCGCGTCGTGGGATCGCGCACTGTCAGCGGGTCGCATTTTAGCGGTTGTAGGCCGTCAGACAGGCTGTGACAAACCGCAAAAACGGAATACCCGAAAAGAAAAACGCCCGCAAAGCATTGACTTGCAGGCGTTTTTACGAGCTCCGGATGTTGGACTCGAACC
>PLLF01000100.1 GCA_003140855.1 Vulcanimicrobiota bacterium | reverse complement strand
GAAAACCAAGAACGCGATCCGCCAGCCGCGCGGCAGCCACTCACCCCGGAGGATATCCTCAAGGTGCCTCATTTATGGCAGGTGCCATAAAAAGTTGCGAATTGCCTATGAAATGGGCTAGCTGCTATCGTAAGCCCATGGGTTTACTCTTTTTTCTTGCGGTGCTGGGGATACCGCTGCTACTGGTCGGAATAATAACAAAGTGGCGCGGCGGCAGCTACCGATATAACGACGAATTTCAACCGCAAATCGATCGAGCTCTCGGTAGAACGGAAACCAGCCTTGCCGAGTTGGCGGACGCAAAGAGAGACGAACCTCTTTAAAGGGGATAAAAGCGCTCGGTTGCCCAGTATCAAGGGCCATTTTCGGTGTTTTCTGGCCATAAATCAGAGGGTTGGGGATTTTGCCCCTTATGCGGGTAGGTACTATCTGACTGCTTCGATGGCAGAAAGATGCTCTGTTATATGATGCTGAATCCGACGTTCACTCTTTGGGACGAGATGAAAGCGTATGCGAAGACCTACGCCGCCTCCGACCGGCCGATGCCCTTTGACGCCGAGTGCCAGCGATTGCTCCAGGAAATGATCGGAAGAAACTTGCCCGACGTTCACTTCCGGCATAAGGCTTTCGAGTTTTACGCGATCGAGATGTGCCGAATGATCTCCGACCTGCGCGAGCCGGTCAGCTAGTTACCAGAGGCTTCCTCCGCCAACGAGCACGTAGAGAATAGGCCCGATTCCCCAGACGATTGAAACAATTCCCCAGATAAACTTCTGCAGCGTTGTCAGGTTATCGCGGCCGGCCAGATTGATCAGCACCAATATCCATGCAACCGGATGCAGGATTATGGCGATTAAGATCTCGAGCAGCAACTTCATGCCACTAGTGTATGCCATGCGGCGCCCTTCGCCCTAGTGTCCAACCCGTTCCGCGCCCGCGCCAACGCGCCCATCGCGCTGATCACCATTACGGTGATGCTGGGCCTCATCATGGCGATCATCGACGCCACGATTGTCAACGTCGCGCTGAACGACATCGCCGGCAACCTGGGAGCGTCCATCGACGAGGTCGCCTGGGTTGCGACGGGCTACATTCTGGCAAGCGTCGTGGTCATGCCGCTCAACGGCTGGCTGACCGCGTATCTCGGACGCAAGAATTTCTACGCCGGCTGTCTGGCGATCTTCACCATCTCTTCCCTGCTCTGCGGCACGGCGCACAGCATTTGGCAACTCGTATTTTACCGCGTCATCCAAGGGTTCGGCGGCGGCGCGCTGCAGCCGACCGCGCAGGCCATTCTGTTTGAGAGCTATCCCCCGGCAAAACGCGGTGTAGCGATGGCGATCTTTGGGTTGGGCGCGATGGTGGGTCCCGCGGTCGGACCGACACTGGGCGGTTACCTCATCGACAATTACACATGGCCGCTGATCTTCTACATTAACATTCCGATCGGCATCGTCGCGTTCTTGATGACGTTGATGTTCATTCCGAATCCGCATTTCTTGGAAAAGCCGAAAGGCGGAGTAGATTGGGTCGGGCTGGGATTGCTGACGGCGGGCCTTGCTTCGCTCCAATACGTCCTCGAGCGCGGGCAGCATGACGATTGGTTTCAATCAGATACAATTTGGACGCTGACGATCGTCGCGGTCGTCGCGCTGACGTGGTTCATTTACAAGACCTTGCGCGACCGGCACCCGCTCGTGGATATCAATGTCTTTCGATTTCGAACGTTTACGATCGGCAACATCATCGGCATCGTGCTGGGATTCGGACTGTTCGGAACCAGTTTGATCTTGCCGCTGTTCTTTCAAACGGTCTTAGGATTCACGGCATTTCAAACGGGGATGGCGCTACTGCCCGGCGCGATCGCGACGGCCATCAGCATGCTCATGGTGGGCGCGCTCATGCGCTTCATCGACTCGCGCGCGATGGTGATCTTCGGCATGCTGCTCTTCGGGCTCTCGACGTGGTGGATGGGCGGCCTGACGCAAGACGCAGGCTACTGGAATATTTTTTGGCCGCGCGTCTGGCAGGGGCTCGCCCTGGGTTTCATGTTCGTGCCGTTGACCACCGTGACGCTCGGCGCCGTACCGAAAGAAGAGCTGGCCGGTGCGACGGGCGTTTCCGCGCTCATCCGCCAGCTCGGCGGCAGTTTCGGCATCGCGATTCTCACAACGCTGCTCGCGCGCCAGGCCGCAATCGCCTGGAGCGAGCTCGCATCGGGCGTTACGAACGCGCACGGCTATTCCGTCGGAACACTCACCGGCCTGGTCGCGCAGCAGGCCGCCGTGAACAGCTACGATTATCTCTTCAGACTCTCTGCCATTATCTTCTTCGTTTCGGCGCCGCTGGTGATCTTTATGCGCCCGTCGCGGCGCGCTGCAGCGGCCGCGGCGGCTTTGGCGGCCGAATAGTCGAAGGGAGCGGCCATGAGAATCGTCGTCATTTTCCTTGCGATTGCCGCCATTGGGCTGGGCTGTTACGATATTGCGAATCCTTATCGGGTCGGCATGTTCGGCTTTGACAGCGCGACAGCAAACAATGGCGATCAGGTCCTTACCAGCATCTATCCGAACTCGCCGGCGGAACGGGCCGGCCTGCGCCCGGGCGATGTTTGGCTCCTAGACATGCCCGCGCGCGCGGCGCTCGATGCAAACTTCAAGCGCGCGGGCCAGGCGGTTGTGCTTCCCGTGCTTCAGCACGAAACGCTCACACAAGTTAAGCTCGTCGCCGCCGAGTATAAGAGTCTGAAGCCTCTCGAAGAAGGCCCGCTGACATTATTCATGCTCGTTATTTTCGGCCTAACGGGCGTGCTGGTTGCGATTCGCGGAGCCCGGCGCCGTGAAGTAGCTTTACTTGCTCTCTTCTTTTCCGGTTACGGCCTGAGCATGGCGCTTCTATGGTTTGGCGATGTGGCGCCTTCGCCACTCCTCGCGTTTGCCGGAACCGTATTGAATCAAGTGACCAGCCTGTGTGTTTACTACTTTCTCTTGTTATTCATCGCGCATTTTCCGCCGGTTGTTTCCCGTTTGCGCACCGGGATTACTCGTATCGCGCTTCCGCTGATCCTGATTGCCGGTTTGACCAATGCCTGGACGGACCTGACATCCTTTGTAGCGCGCGACCAACTCTTCCAGATTGCGGGATCGGTCGCACCGGCTTGGTTCGCAAACTTTATCTGGGCACTAGTGTCACTCATTCTCTTGGCCGGGGCCATTGAAGGCCTCATCCGCGTCGACGAGGAGCATCGTGCGCAGGCGCGCTGGGTCGGCGGCGCAGTGATGCTCTCGCAGGCCGCGTGGCTTGTGACAAATTTCACTCTGTTGGCGAATCCAAATCCGCAGCCATGGTCATCTTGGATGTCACTTTTTCAAGACGTACCACTGCTCGCGATCGCTTACGCGATCTTGCGGCACCGTCTGGTCGACGTCACCATCGTCTTCAGTCGCGCGGCGGTCTTCGGCTTCGTTTCGATTACGCTGGTCGCGCTGTTCGTCGCGGGGGAATGGGTCGCGGCGCAAATCCTGGAGCGCGGGCTCGGTGCGGCGGCCGCAAACGGGTGGCTCGGTAAGGCCGTCCCGCTGGGCGTGGCGCTGTTGGTCGGCCTGTCGGCACGTTCGATTCACGCGGTCGTGGACCGTCAGCTAAACGCCATCTTTTTCGGAAAACGCGCGCAGGCGCTAGCTGCCCTCCGCCGCCTAGCGCTGGAAGCCGACGTCGTCACGGACACTGCTTCCCTGCTCACTCTAACGTTTGAGTCGGTCAATGAAAACATCGAGGGGCGGTACGCTGCGGTCTACATCGCGCAAAACGCGTTTTATGAATGCGTTCGATCGTCGGACGACAGGCTTCCAATACGCCTGGAACAGAACGATTCCGCGATCGTTCGGCTGCGCCGCTGGAACGAGCCTTTTGAAATGGAGTTCGGGTCGCATCCCCTGAGCGAAGCGCTTCTTCTTCCTATGAGCATCCGCGGTTCGCTGCTGGGTCTACTCGTCTGCGGGCCTAAACGGGAACGAACTCACTATCTGAGCGAGGAGATTGACGCACTGGCTTTAGTGGCGCACCGCGTCGGCACCGCGTATGAATTGCTTTCCCGCGAAAGGCCCGCAGCAATCGACCCGGATATCGACATCGCCATGCTGCGCGAGCTGATCCGTAACGAGTTGCAGGCGCTGCGCGCTCAGCCGACATAACGCGCGGCGATGTCCGAGCGCACCTTTGCCAGCGACAACAACGCGCCGATCGCGGCCGAGATCCTGCAAGCCGTCATTGCCGCAAACGACGGCGATGCGGTGGGCTACGGCCACGACTCATACACCGAACGGGCTACAGAACGGCTTCGCGAAATCTTCGGCTCTTCGAGCGACGTCTACTTCACGTTCAACGGCACGGGCGCCAACGTCGTCGCACTGAGTTGTCTCACGCAGCCCTATGAGGCCGTGATCTGTCCGGCCACCGCACATCTGCAAACGGACGAATGCGGAGCCTTCGAACGTTTCGCCGGCTGCAAGCTCTTGGCCGTGCAATGCGAGAACGGGAAGCTTTCACTCGAGAGTCTCAAAACTCTCGCGCACACTTCCCGCGAAGAGCATCACGTGCAGCCGCGCGTCGTTTCGCTCTCTCAATCGACCGAGTTCGGCACACTTTACGATCCGGCGGAATTGCGTGAGCTCTGCGCATACGCGCATGCCCAAGGCTGGTACGTGCACATGGACGGCGCCCGGATCTCAAACGCGGCCGTGGCGCAAGGCTTGGGTTTGCGCGAAGCGACTCGCGACCTCGGCATCGACGTATTGAGTTTCGGCGGCACCAAAAACGGCTTGCTTGGCGGCGAAGCCATCGTATTTTTCGACGGCAGCCTGCACCGCGGCGCGGCTCCGTTCGCGCGCAAGCAAGCGATGCAGCTCGCCTCGAAGATGCGGTTTATCGCGGCGCAGTTTTCGGCACTGCTCGAAGACGACCGCTGGCGAACCTATGCCGCGCACGCCAACGCAATGGCCAAACTTCTCGAAAGTCGCGTCAGGAAAATCGGCGGAGTGCGCATTACTCGTCCCGTGCAATGCAACGCGATATTCGCTACCCTCGACCGCGGAGCGATCGAAAAGATTCAGCAGCGGTTCTTCTTTTATGTGTTTGACGAAACTCTGCCCGAGGTGCGCTGGATGACGCACCATGCCACGCGCGAAGAGGACGTCTCCGCATTTGCCGAAGCTGTAGCCGATAGTCTAGGAAACTAGCCGGCGCGCCAAGGGATTGAGTGCGCGCGAGCTTCGCGGCCCGGGCCTGCTCTTCCGCATACTCCGCTCTCAACGCCGCCACCACGGTTCGCGCAGCCAGCGGATGCGCGCCCCGGAAACGAAGCGCTGCCGGCCAGACCGCGACGAAGTACGGCTCCGGATCGAGCTCGCCGAGTTCTTCTTCGGGAACGACTTCAACGCGCTGCCCTAAGCTTGCATAGAGCCGCTGCTTTTCGGCGTGCCGGCGCACCGGCAGCACGTGCCCGTAGTGCGCATAGACATATGGAAGCACAAGCCGCGCGCCGCCCAAACCACGGAGGTGCTCGTGCACGCTTCCTTCCCACCGCGCGCCCGGCTTGAACCGGAAAAAAGCCATGCGGCGCTCGATCGACGTGTACAAGTCAAAGGATTGAAAGAAGTGCCACGTGTACGCATCAACAAAGTCGTAGGTTTGAAGAACGGCATCCAGATTGCGCGCGATCCGCCTGACCGTTTCGCCGTGAACCTCGTCTGCATCGACGAAAGCGACCCAAGAACCCGCGCCGACCCGTTCGTGCAGTTTCAGACAATGATTGCGCGCCGTCGAAAAATCGACGAACGGCGAACGATCGACGAAGAGCCGGTCGTTGCGCCCGAACCGGCTCGCGCGCAGCGTTGGTTCGTTCTGCGAAGGGCCGATCGAGTTGTCGTTGACGATCACCGCATCGACAGCGCCGCTCAATGATTCCAGCAAAGCCGCCAAGAACGGCTCCTCACGCGAACCGACGATGATATGAGCGGCTATGCGCATCCGCCTTGGAGTATGCCCAATGTCCCCCTTCGCCCTGTGAACGGCACGCATCTGGCAACCGCGCTCGTGCGCCGCGGTGATGCAATCTTGCTCGTCGCCTCGAGCTATCCCAATCACGCCCAGCCTTTGTGGAATCTGCCGGGCGGGCGTCAACTCCAAAAGGAGCTGCTCTTCGAAGCCGCCGTACGCGAGCTATACGAAGAAACAGGGCTCCATGGAACGGTGCGCGGGCTCGCTTACGTCAGCGAATCCTACGACGGCGCGGCGCATTTCACGAATTTCACATTCGCAGTCGACGCGGCCGGCGATCCCGCGACGTCTAGGACTCAAGACGATCACATCGTGGCAGTGGAATTTGTTCCTATCGCAGTTTTGAAAGGTCGCATCGCCGTGGCGGTCGTGCGGGATCCGTTGGTCGCGTTCCTCGAGGGCAACTCCAGCGGTTACGCGGGGTACACCGAGGCCGGCATCTCCATCGTTTTTCCCGACTGAACAAAACAGCTGCGCTCGAGCCGGTGAATCAGAACGTTCACCGGACGCCCGCTCACGGTGGCGCCGTGCGGAAGAACGCCGTCCGAACGAAAATTCAAGCGCTCGAGCAAACGGCGCGAAGCCAGGTTGTCGGGCACGCAAAAAGCTTGCACACGCGAAAGGCCGGCCGCTTCGAAAGCTTCTCCCAGGAGTGCGCGCACTGCTTCGGTGGCAATACCGCGCCCGCGATGCTCGCGCAAAATGCTATAGCCGATTTCGCCGGCATTCGCTCCCCGGTCCGCTATCCGCAACGACACCCATCCTAGCGCGGCGCGCGATCGGGCGGGTTTCACCATCCATTCGAACCTGCCGGTCCCTCCGTGCACGAGCTGTCGCGGACGCGAGCCTACCAGCTCGGCGAACGCATTGCGGCCGAGGTTGGGAAGGTCCTGATACGTGCGCAGATCGGGCTGCCGGAGCATCTCCCACAGCTGTCCGGCATTCTCGGAACTCACCGGGACCAATCGCAGCCGGACCGTTCGAATCACACGCATCTGTCTGGACGATTTTACGAGTTTGCGTGCCCGGCCTGTTGAGGAAACGCTCGCTCGCCGTGATGGACCGGCGGAGGCGCTATGGACCTATTTTCTGCATACGCTGCAACCACGCCGGCCGAAGTCACTTTCGCTGGACAGGTCAGCAGCCAACCGCGGTACTTTTTTGGAACGCGCACCGGATGCGAGCACGAGACTTTCGGTGTCCAAACCGCGGCGGGGCCGGTGCAAATAGTGGACAACGTCGATATCGCGCCGCGGGTGGCGGTGCAACCCGGCGATCGCGTCGAGGTGCGCGGCGAAATGGTCCACGATCCGGGGCGCGCGCCGGTCGTTCACTGGACGCATCACGATCCGCAGGGGCGGCATACCGGCGGCTTCATTCAGCTCCGCGGGCGCGTGTATGCATAGGCTTGCGATTTGAAATGAGCTCGGGAATCGTTACGAAACGGTAGCCGCGCTTCTTCAATTCTTCGATGATTATCCGGGTCGCCACGATATCCGCGCTCCGGTCGCAGACGTGCGCATTGAGGTGCGCCGGCCCGCACAACTGCCCGCGGTTTCCGTCGTGCAGGACGATGATCGAACCGTCGCCGGCGGCACGCAGCACGCGCTGCGCGATTAGCGCGGCGGAGGGATACTCCCAGTCGCGGGCCAGGGGCGCCGACCACATCACCACCGTGTAACCCAAACGCTGCGCTGCGCGCATGACGATCCAGTCGCGCGATCCGAACGGCGGGCGGAGCAAACGTGTGTGAACTCCCGCCGCCGCATAGATTGCCGCGTCCGTGCGCTGAATCGACTGCGCGACCTGGGACGGAGGATAGACGATCAGGTGACTGTGATCCCAACTATGATTGCCGATCGCGTCGCCGTCCTTCACTTCGCGGCGCACGAGATCCGGATACGCCTGCACCGCCCTTCCGACGACAAAGAACGTCGCATGCACGTGCTCGCGTTCGAGCACGTCCAGGATCATGGCGGTATACGGCGGGTTTGGGCCGTCGTCGTAGGTTAGCGCGACCACGCGTTCGTTGGCGGGGCCCTGCGTCAGCGTCCGCCCGAAGAGCTGGTTGGACGGCTGCTCGAACAGCTCGTAAGCAACGAATCCGGCCACCGCGAGCGCAGCGGCGATGACCAACAAGCGCAGCGCCATCAATGGGAGTCGCGGATGAGTTGCTGTGCCTGCAAGATTTTTTGCCGGAACGAGGGCGGCCCAAATGAACGAAACGCCTGCACAATTTTTTCAAAGCGCGGATCGGCCAGCGAGGTGCTCTTCAACTTCAGCAGGTCCGGCGTGGGACTATTGGGGCTCAAATGGATCGAGTACTGCCGGCCGGCGGTGACCGCCCAATAGTGCGGATCGGTGAAGGTGATAGTCCGCGAGCCTTGCCGCCGGTTGGCGATTTCGTGCACGTAGAGCGTGTAACGGACGTCGGTATTGCCGCGCGGCGGGCGGTTGGTCAGTTGCCACACGCCGTCCGCAACGACGTCTTCAAAGAAAAACGTCATGTCGTACCGTTGAGCGGGCGGCATGGTTATACTGACGACCTTGCCCGAATAGCCTGTGATCTTGTACTGCGCCATCGAGAGGCCGTTGTTGTTGCGGATCAGGTACTGCTCTTGGTAGATCGGCGGCTTGTCATAGGTGATGGTGAGTCGCAATTCCAGCACGGTAGGGGCCTGGCGCACCCTCGAGACTTCCGGTTTGTTCTGGAAATCGGGCCATTTGATGAAAATCGTCCCGACCACGAGAAACACGATCGCAAAAATGAAGAGCGCGGTAGGCAGCCAGGGGCGCCGCATGGTGCGAGGTTACGGACCGGGCTGCGAGGCCTCCTGGTCGAGAACGCGATTGACGACGGCGTCGGCCAAGGCGTTTTCCTTGCGACGGACGTGCTGAATGTCGACGTGAGAAAACTTTCGCAGCAGGCTCTTAACGCGTTGGTGCAAGGGTTGTAAGTCAGGGTGCTTCACGCGGTACTCCCCTGAAATTTGCTTTACGACCAGCTCGCTGTCCATGCGCACTGCCAGGCTCGCGACGCCATGTTCCAGCGCCGCCTCCAATCCGAGCCGCAGCGCCGTCCACTCCGCGACATTATTCGTCGCAACGCCCAGAAAATGCCCGACTTCATGCAAAATACGGCCGTCGGGCGCGACGAGCACGGCGCCGGAAGCAGCCGGGCCCGGATTTCCGCGCGACCCGCCGTCGGCAAAGAGCGTCGCTTCAATCGTCGGCGATGTGAACAGCCTTTCCATTAAGGAATCTCGGGCTGACTGGATTCGAACCAGCGATCTCCTGACCCCCAGTCAGGCGCGATAACCAAGCTTCGCTACAGCCCGATGGCCGGAAAAGCAAACGGACGAGCACCTTCGCGGCCGCGCGAAGAGTGCCCGCCCGCGAATTCCGCGGAAGCGAGCGGGGAGATGCCTAGCGCCTGCGCTTCTTGGTGGTCTTCTTGGAGCCGCCGCGGGCACCGCCCACCGCTTCCTTGAGCGCCTTACCGGCGACGAAGGCGGGTACTTTGCGCGCGGGGATCTTAATCTTGGCGCCAGTCTTGGGGTTGCGCCCTTCGCGCGCCTTGCGGGCGCGAACCTTGAATCGTCCGAACGGCGTAAGAGCGACTTCATCACCCTTTTTCAGCGCCGACATGATCTCGTCGAGAATCAAGTCGACAATTTCCGTCGCTTGGCGTTTCGAGAGTTCGGATTCGCTGGCAACGGAATCTACGATTTCGGCTTTCGTCAACTGAAAATCTCCTTAGGCGGCACTAGTACGATTATGGGCCCGGCCGCCTGGGTCTTATACGCAGGTACTCTGCCGCTTCCTCCCCGGCAAACAACGAAAAACTCATATTTTATCGGGCCGCGGCGCGCAGCGCCAGCAGATAGGAATGAACGCCGAAACCGCTGATCGCGCCGGCGCAGACAGGTGCGACGACGCTGATCCGGCGGAATGGTTCGCGCGCGGAAACGTTCGAGAGGTGCACTTCAAACACCGGAATGCCGATCGCGGCGATCGCATCCGCGATCGCGTACGCATAATGCGTGTACGCGCCCGGATTCAAGATCACCGCGTCGTAAGACGCGCGCGCCGCGTGCAATTCATCGACGATCGCACCTTCCGAGTTGTGCTGAACGGCGCGCACGTCGAGCTTCAATTCCTTGGCAAGCTGCGCGATCTGCGCATCGATCTGCGGCAACGTTTGATCGCCGTACACCTCGGGCTCGCGCTCGCCGAGCAAATTCAGATTCGGCCCGTGGATAACTAGGACTCGCATGCGGCCGCTTTCGGGAAGGAAAGAAGGCGAACCTCGGGGCATTGCCGCCCGGATTATGCGCGATGCGATCGTCAGCGCGTCTGCGCCCGAAGACGGTTTTGCGGTCACCGCCGCAATCACGACCGATCTCGTGCGCGAAACGCAGCGGCGCCATGGTTTGAGCCCTACCGCGACGGCCACCGCCGGCCGTTTGATTACCGGCGCCGCGCTCATGGGCGCGGGCCTAAAAGACACACTGCGTATTTCCCTTCAGGTAGCCGGCGACGGCCCATTGCAGCGCGTCGCCGCCGAAGCGTGGCTGACCGGCGGCGGACGCGTAGGCGCGCGGGCGTACGCAAAGGTGCCGCACGCAGACCTTCCCTTAAACGCGGCCGGAAAATTCGACGTCGCCGGAGCTGTCGGCGCCGGCACGCTTCACGTCACCAAGGCGTACGAAGAGGGGCAGCCCTACTCGGGCGTCGTTCCATTGCACAGTGGCGAGATCGCCGAAGATCTCGCCGCGTATCTTTTGAAATCAGAACAGATTCCAAGCGTCGTCGCCCTCGGCGTTCTCGCCGGACCGAACGGGGTTGTCGCGGCCGGCGGAGTCATCGCTCAGGTATTACCGGACGCTGACGAACGCGCGGTCGCAGCGCTCGAACGGCGCGCGCTGGAACTGCCGCCGGTTACCACACTGATCGCGGGCGGCGCGGACGCGCGCGCATTACTGGAAGCTTTCGCCGGAAGCGCAACGTTGCGCTCGGTGCGTACGCTCGATGTGGGCTTTGCCTGCCGCTGCACGCGTGAAAAAGTTGAAACGGCGTTAGCCGGCTTGGGCGCGGACGAGCTCCGGAAGATGGCGCGCGAAAACTCTGAAACCGAAGCCACGTGCGAGTTCTGCAAGAGCGTCTATCTTTTCAGTTCTGCGGAACTCGCCGGACTCGTTACCCTTTTGAAAAAAGCGTAGCCGGCGGCTCGCGGTAAGGATCGATCCGCTCCCAGAACGCTTCACGGATTCTCCCGCGCACGTTTTCGTACCACCAGCCGCACTCGCACTTGATCGGCGGATCGCCCGGCTGCGGATAGGCGTATTCGCGTTTGCAGCGCTTGCAGATAAATCGTTTCATATCAACTGTTAGGCAACACTTTCACGAATTTTCGCGCGCCGACCGAGAGGGTCGCCGGCGCGCTTGCAGGCCAGAGCGCTTTTGGATCTTCGACGAGTATTCCATCGACACGCACGCCCTTACCCGCAACGAGCCGCTCGGCGGCCCTTTTACTTTCGGCCAAGCCCGCAGCCACCATGACGTCGATCACGCGGCGCGCGTCGCCCTGCTTGATTTCAGGCACGTTCTCAGTCGGCAACTCGCGCTGCTGCACCGTTCGTTCGAAGTATTCCCTCGCGCTTTGAGCCGCGGCGGCGCCGTGGTAGCGGGCGACCACCTCTTGCGCCACGCGTTTTTTCTCTTCCATTGGGTGGGCCTTGCCGTCGCTCAAAGCCCGCGCAAGGCGCTCGCACTCCTCGGGCGAGCGAAAAGCGGCAAGCCGTGCATAGCGGGCGATGAGCTCGTCCGGCATGCGCATCAATTTTCCGAACTGCTGCTCCGGCGCTTCGGTCAGCCCGACGTAATTGCCGGCGGACTTGGACATCTTCTTCTCGCCGTCTAGACCTTCCAGCAGCGGAACGGTCATACAAACCTGCTGACGCTGTCCGGCATCGCGCTGGTACTGCCGTCCCATCAGCAGGTTGAAAAGCTGATCGTTGCCGCCGAGTTCCACGTCGGCATGCAATGCGATGCTGTCGTATGCTTGCGCGATAGGATACAAAAACTCGTGCAACGCGATAGGCGTACCGGCAGCGTAGCGCGCGCGGAAGTCTTCCCTCTCAATCATCTGCGCGACCGTTACTTGTGAAAGGAGCCGCAAGAGATCCGCCGAGGTCAGCCGGTCGAGCCATGTCGAGTTGTATTCGAGGCGTACCCGGTCCATGTCGAGCACCTTGCCGGCTTGCTCGGCATAGGTTCGCATGTTCGAAGTGATCTCGGCCGTGGTCAGCGGCGGACGTAACTCGTTGCGCCCCGACGGATCGCCGATGCGAGCCGTAAACGATCCGATGACCAGCACGACTTTATGGTCCGCTTCGACGAATTGCTGCAGCTTGTGCAAGACGACGGCATGCCCCAAATGGAGATCCGGCGACGTCGGATCCAACCCGAGCTTTACGGTAAGCGGCTTGCCCTCCGAGAGGCGCTCCTCGAACTCACGCCGCGTTTCGACGTGATCGAAGCCGTCGAGTAAATGTTCTAGGCGATCGTGCATCTTCAGCGCAATTCAAAAATCGTTACGCCGCCGCCTCCCTCGTTTTCGTCACCGTAACGAACGTCCTTGACCTGCGGATGAGCTCGCAGAAACTCTTGCAGGCCGCGACCGAGCATCCCGGTGCCTTTGCCGTGAATGAGCCGCAGCGGACTGTTTCCGGCGAGCACCGCTTCGTCGATCCAGCGATCGACCAGGGGCTCGGCCTCCGCGAAGCGCTTTCCGCGCACGTCGAGTTCGGGTGCGGAGTTCGTAGCGGCTTCGAGCTTCGTCTGCGCCGCCTGCGACCGGCTGCGCCCGGAAGCAGCCGCAATCGGGCGGAGATCGCTTCGCGGCACGACCGTCTTCATCGGACCGATCGCTACGAGAACGCTGTCTCCGTTGTCGGCAACGACCACACCGTCTTGCGCGAGCGACAGAATGCGCACGGGTTCGCCTTCTGCGATGCGATGCGCGGGTGCGGAACCTTCGGACGCACCGGCAGTGCCCGGCGACGTCATGCCGAGGTCGCGGTGCATCTCATCGAGCGTGCGCTGCAAGAGCTCGGCCTGTCCGCGCGTCACTTTCGGCTGCACCTGCTCGCCGCCACGCGATGCGGCCAAACTCGTTGCGAAGCCGCGCAGCGTCGCCTGCAGCCGCCTCTCGGCCTCTTGCGCAAAAGAGCGCCGCTCGCGCTCCAGCGCATCCGCGCGCGCTCGCGTGTTGGACTGAAGCGTTTCAACGTGCACCCGCTCCCGCTGCAGCGCGTCGCGTTCTTGTTGAAGATTTGCATTCAGGCCGGCCAGCTCGGTCAGCGCGCGCTCGTAATCCCGGTCACGCGAGCTCAGCAACTCTTCCGCGCGTCCGATCATGTCGGCGCCGAGGCCCAAGGATCGCGCCAAGGGAAAAGCCAGCGATTGTCCGGGCGTGCCGACGTCCAGATGAAACGTCGGCGCAAAACTCTGCGGGTCAAAGCGCACGCTGGCATTGATGACGCCTTGCGTTTCATGCGCGAAGAGTTTGAGTTCCGTGCTGTGAGTCGTGACGATCGCGCACGCGCGCACGGCCAGCAGCCGCTCGAGCATCGCGATCGCCAATGCAGCTCCGCTTGAGGGCTCCGTCCCGCCGCCAATCTCATCCACGAGCACCAGCGACTGCGGTCCCGCTAACGCAAAAATGTCGCGCATGCGCGCCAGGTGCGCCGAAAACGTCGAGGCGTTTGCCAGAATGGACTGCTCGTCGCCGATATCTGCGAAAATGCGCGAGAAGCGTCCGATGCGCGTCCCGTCGGCGGCCGGGACCTGCATACCGGCGTAGGTCATCAACACGAACAGGCCGACCATCTTGAGCGCGACGGTTTTTCCGCCCATGTTCGGACCGCTAATGACCATGAGCCGAGTCGCTTCGTCCAAACTTAAGGATTGAGGCACGGCGCGCTCTGCCAGCAGAGGGTGCCGGCCGTTCTGCACGGTTACGCCCGCATCGTCGAACAGCTCCGGGGCGCGCGCATCCATCGACTGCGCCAGTCTCGCCTTTGCGACGAGCACGTCGAGCTGTGCGAGCATCTCGACATTCGTCTCGATCTGGGTAGCCTGCGCGCCGGTTTCCCGCGAGAGCTGCGCGAGGATCCGCGCGATCTCGCGTTCCTCGTCGATTTGCAGCGTGCGCACGCGGTTGTTCCAATCCAAGACTGCCAGTGGCTCCACGAACAGCGTCGCGCCGCTGGAACTCGTGTCGTGCACGATGCCCGGCACGTCGGCGCTAAACTCCGTTTTCACCGGAACGACGAACCGCCCGTCTCGAATCGTGACGACGGCATCCTGGATGGCGCGCGCATACTTTGGCGCGCGCACCAACGCGTTGACGCGGTCGCGGGCCTCGCGTTGTGCGTTCTGCAAACTTTTTCGGATGCGGCCTAGCGCCGGAGAGGCACGGTCGAGAACGATGGCGCGCTCGTCGATTGCATCGGTAATTGCGCGCTGCAGATCTTTTAGCGGCCGGTACGGAGCGGTTATCGCCGCCAGCGCCTCGCCCGGCTGCTCGCGCGTTTTGTTATATGCTGCGGCCGAGGCTCCGACCGCGTCGCTGACGGCGCGCAACTCTGCAGCCGAAAGCGGCGTGCCGATCGCGGCGCGTTCCGTGAGTTCCTCCGTTTCGATCGCCGGCAGCACGTGAAGATCCGCGGAAGCGACGAGCTCGCGTACGGCAGCAGTTGCCGCCTGCTCGCGCCGCACGCGCTCGAAATCATGAAACGGTTCCAGTGCTTGCGCGCGCCGCCGCCCACGCTCGGTGACGGACTGCGCGACGACGCGCTCGCGCACGGCCGCAAAATCCAGCGTTTCGAGCGTGCGATCGTCGGCGAGAGCTACGTTTTGCGTTTGTGGAGGATGAATTGATTGCCCTCCGGATCGTAGGCGAACATCATCTCACACACGGGAGTGTCGGTCAGATCGTCGTCGCTATCGACCTTCGCGCCTGCTTCACGCGCGGTCCGCGCCGCCGCCTTCACATCGTCGACGGCGAAGATGACGCTGCCGCTGCGCCCGCCGGTTTTGCCGCCGGCCGCATAGATTCCAAAGGTCGAACCGTCGGGGAAACTCCATTCGGCCAAGCGCGCCTGCTCGGTTTCCGGTTTGCCGAGAATCTTCTTATAAAAGTCAGTCATCTTGGCCAGATCGATAACGGTGTAGTAGCTCGCGTCGATTCCGTTGACAGCCATGCTTGCTCCTTAGTCGAGTTTTTTGCGCAGCAGCTCTTCGGCGAGCGCCGGGTTTGCTTTTCCTCGCGAGGCTTTCATTACTTGACCGGTGAGAAAACCGAGGATGTTTGTCTTTCCGGCTTTGTAATCGGCAACGGCTTTTTCGTTTGCCGCCAGCACTTCGGCGACGAACCGTTCGATTTCGCCGGCGTCGCTCGTCTGCGCGAGGCCCTCTTTCTCAACGATCGCTTTGGGCGAGGTTTCGCCTGCCCACATGCGTTCCAGCAGCTCCTTGGCGATTTTCGACGTAATCGTTTTCGCTTCAACGAGCGCTATGAGCTCCGCGAGCCCTACCGGAGTCACCGGTGACGCATAAGCCGGAGTGCCCGTTTCGTTTGCGAGCCGCGAAAGGTCGCCTAAGACAAAATTCGTACTGAGCTGCGCGTTGCCGCTTGCCGCGACACAGGCATCGAAATATTCCGCCAGCGGCAAGTTGTCGATCAATTGCGTCGCCTGTTTCGGATCGAGGCCATATTCCCGGTGGTAACGCTCGAAACGGTCGTGCGGGAGCGCCGGAATCGTCCCTTTCAGGCCTTCGACCAGCGCCGCATCGATCTCCATCGGCACGAGATCCGGGTCGGGAAAATACCGGTAGTCGTGGGCTTCTTCTTTGCTGCGCATAGAATGCGTGACGCCTTGCGCTTCGTCCCAGCCGCGCGTTTCCTGCACGACGCGGCCGCCCGAATCCAGCACCTCGATCTGTCTTTCGATCTCGCTTTCGATCGCGCGCAGCACGGAGCGAAACGAATTCATGTTCTTGATCTCGGCCTTCGTTCCCAGTTGCGTGCTGCCGGCCGGCCGGATCGAAACGTTGGCATCGCAGCGCAGCGAGCCTTCCTCCATCTTCACGTCGCTGACGCCGAGCTGGACGAACGTGCGTTTGAGCGCTTCGAGATATCCCACGGCTTCCTGCGCGCTCGTAAGGTCCGGCTCCGACACGCATTCCATGAGCGGCACGCCGGCTCGATTGAAGTCGATCAGCGAATATGCGCTCCCAGCTATGCGTCCGTCGCCGCCGCCGGCGTGCATGGACTTTCCGGTATCTTCTTCCAAGTGGATGCGCGTCAGCCGACATTCTTTGATCGTGCCGTCCTCTAACCAGTAGCGCACGGAACCGCCCAGCGTCAGCGGCATGTCGTATTGCGAGATTTGGTAATCCTTAGGCATGTCCGGATAAAAATAATTCTTGCGATCGAATTTTGAAAAGGGCGGAATAGTCGCTCCGAACGCGAGGCCGGCGCGGATCATGTGCTCGATCGCTGCCCTGTTCGCGACCGGTAGCGATCCGGGCAGCGCTAAGCAGACCGGACACACTTTCGTATTGGGTTCGCCGCCGAACTCGTTAGCACACCCGCAAAACATTTTGCTGCGCGTCTTCAATTCGACGTGACATTCGATGCCGATGACCGCCTCGTACTTGGTCTTCACGCTCATACCGCGACCGCGCCTTTCGAGGCGTACTTCGTCGCGCGTTCGTACGCATGAGCGGCGCCCAGCAGCTTGACCTCTTCGAACAGCGGCGCGGTCAGCTGCAAACCCATCGGCATTTGCGGCGTGCCTGCGTAACCGCAAGGCACTGAAAGCGCCGGCAGACCTGCCAGCGACATCGGAATCGTATAGTAGTCCATCATGTACATACTGTAGGGATCGCTTTTCGAGTTGAACTCAAAGGCCGGGCTGCTGGCTGCCGGCGCCGCGATCAGGTCGCACCGCTCGAACGCCTTGCGAAAATCCTGCGCGAACATCGTACGCGCCTTTTGAGCTTTGACGTAGTAGGCGTCGTAATAACCGCTGGAGAGCGCGTACGTGCCGATCAAGATGCGGCGCTTGACTTCGGGGCCGAAGCCGGCGGCGCGGGTTCGTTCGTACATCTGCCCGACGTCATCGCCTTCGACGCGCAAACCGTATCGCACGCCGTCAAACCGCGCCAAATTGCTGCTGCATTCGGCCGGCGCGATCAAGTAGTATGTCGCCAACCCGTAGTCCGCGGTCGGCAATGAAACGTCCACGATCTCCGCCCCGAGGTCTGCAAGTTCCCGGTAAGCCCGCTTGTACAGCGCGTCGATCTCCGGTCCGAGCTTCGCCGTCACGAATTCCTTGACAACGCCGATTCGCAGGCCTTTCAGATCTTCACGCAGAGCTTTCGCGGCCGGCTCGACGGTGCGGTTAATGCTCGTCGAATCTCGCGGATCGTGCCCGGCCATTACATCATAGGCCAGCGCCGCGTCTTCGATAGTTCGCGCGAGCGGCCCAATCTGATCCAAGCTCGATGCAAAAGCGATGAGGCCGTATCGCGAGACGCGCCCGTACGTCGGTTTGAACCCGACGACGTTGCAGAACGCGCCCGGCTCGCGGATCGATCCGCCCGTATCGCTTCCTAAACCAATCGCAGATTGGAAGCTGGCGACAGCTGCAGCGGATCCGCCCGAACTGCCGCCTGGAACGCGTGACAGGTCGTAAGGATTGCGCGTAACGCCCAGCGCGCTGTTTTCGCACGAG
>PLLF01000109.1 GCA_003140855.1 Vulcanimicrobiota bacterium | reverse complement strand
GGCCGCACGATGAGCGAGCGCATGCTGCACAGCCTCGAAATGGGCACGCCCGAAGTCCGCAGCGACGCCGGGCCTTCGTTCGACGAAGAGTGTCTGCGCGAAGTGCAGGAAGCCGTGCGCGAATACGCCGCCCATGGAAATACCGTGATCGTCGGCCGCGGCGGACAAGCGATCCTCGGCCGCGGCCCGGGAATATTGCGCGTGTTTATGGGCGCCCCGCGCGAGTGGCGCATCCGCCACCTCATGGACGGCGTGGGCGTCGACGAAAAAACTGCGACTGCCGAGATAGACCGCATCGATCGCGCGCGCCGCGACTATCTGCGCGCCTATTACGATCTCGAGTGGGGCGATCCGGGCAACTACGATCTCGTTCTCGATACCTCAACCTTCGACGTGGAAACTGCTGCCGATCTGATCGTGCGCGCGGCCGGCGAGCGGTGACCATCGAGCGTCCGCTTCCGCCGCGGCGCATTTCGATCTTTTCTGCCTTACGGTTTCGCGATTTTCGACTCTTGTGGATAGGGCTGCTCATCTCGAACATCGGTTCGTGGATGCAGCTTACCGCGACCGGCTACTTCATCGCGCAGCTCGCCGGCGACGCGCACACCGCGGCGCTGTATCTCGGCTTCCAAGGTCTGGGACGCGCGGTGCCCGTCCTGCTGCTTTCCCCCGTCGCCGGATTGGTGGCGGATGTCTATCCGCGCCGCCGCATTCTCTTCATTACCAATTCCGCGATGGCGTTGCTGGCGCTGACCCTCGCGGTCTTTACGAGCTTGGGTTGGATGAATATCGTCGGGCTGATTCTGATCAACGCTGCAAGCGCGACCACGCTGGCCTTCGATTCGCCCGCGCGCCAGAGTTGGGTGCCGCTGATGGTCGAGCGCGAGTACATCGGCAATGCGATCGGCCTCAACTCCGTGGCGTTCAACGCTCCGGCAGTGCTTGGTCCGGCGCTCGCCGGCGTCCTGATCCTCGCGGTCGGCGTAGCGGGGTCGTTTTACGTGAACGCCGTGGCTACGCTCGCGGTCATCATCGCGCTCTTCTATATGAAGCCCGCGCCCCCGAGCACGGCGCGGCCCGAGCGCTGGCTAGACTCCATCGCGTATGGCTTGCGTTTTCTTTTCCACCATCCGATCTTGCGTTGGATCATCGCGATCTTCATCGTGACGGCGCTGCTCGTACGCCCGTATATCTTGCTGCTGCCGGCATTCGCGGTGAACACGCTGCACGCAAACGCTTTGGGTTTGAGCATCGCGATTGCCGCGACGGGCGCGGGCGGTTTTGCCGGCGCTCTGCTGACGGCGTATCTAGGAACGCGCGAACGGCGCGGGACGATCTGGCTCGTGTCGGCGATGGTGATGTCGCTGGGCGTCTTAAGCTTGGGATTCATTTGGAATCTGTGGCTCTCGCTGCCAGTTCTGTTCGTTATCGGCACGGCGACCATGACGCTGCTCGGCGCCTCGAACACACTGATTCAGACGCTCTCGCCCGACGACGTGCGCGGACGCGCGATTTCGGTCTACACGATGGTGGCGCTCGGATTGGTTCCCGGCGGCGCGCTCATCGTCGGCGCGATTGCGTCGCTCATCGGCCTGCACGTTGCATTCTTCATCGTCGGAGGCGCCACCGCGCTCTTTACGCTGTGGCCGTGGCTGACGCGCCCGATTCTTCGGACGGTCTAGGGTAAGCGAGCTCTAAGGTTTTCTCAACGCCGAGAGCAGCTCGCTCCTCGTTGGTGGCGGCGGCCACTGATCGGGACTTTCTGGATCTCAAAACTCTTAGAAATGTAGCGCATTGCAGTCCCGGCAAAATCAGTGATCCACTGTGGATCAGCGGATAGTATTCGCAGAGCCTTATAGGCGGCAGCGTCATCACGTGCAGCCATAAGCGCAAGGCAGCCTACCGCCGACATTTCCGTTACCGTAGGCAATTCATTGGATTTTTCTGCTGTGAAGAGCAATAGTGCGTCGATCGAATATCCCGTACGCCCGGCGCTCAGAACAAGCGCGCTAAGCGCAGCATCTCGATTATCCAGATCATCGGAATCCAGAAATCGTTCGACCAGACCATAATGTTGTGCTGCCAGGCCAAGGTCGCCGAGTTCTTCGATATATGCGCCGCTGGGTGCATTGACGTCCCGCGTGCGTAGTGTCGATATGAGCATTTCCGGGTCCATGGCGCGGGTTTTGCGTGATGGTTCGAGCGCCCCTCGTCATGCGTGCCTGCGGCACACTGCTCGGGCGTCCTTCGACTGGCGCGCGCTCGCGCGCCGCTCAGGATGACACCACTGTATCCCGTCATGACACATAGCGGCCATCATGACACCCGGGAATAAAAAAAAAGCGCGCCGTTTACGACGCGCTAGTAAGGAAAACGCCGAAGCGTTTTAGCTAGGCGGCCTTTTTCCGGCGGCGCCGGCGCTTGGTGGCCTTTTTCCGTCCCGTCGCTTTGCGAGCGGCCTTGCGGCGTCCGCCCTTGCGCGCGGCTTTACGGCGCTTACGGGGCGCTGCTTTTTTCGCAGCTGCCTTTTTCCTTCTACGTTTGACTGCCATTTAAGCTCAGTCATCCTTTCTCTGGCTAGGTAAGTAGCCAGGGGTGTTGCTTATGTTATACAGTATTACGGGCGTCGTGACAAGTTTTTACGTTGACGGTGCCGAGCTCGATGTCGTTGCGGATGGCAACGGCGATGCGATCGTTCTGATCCACGGCTTTCCGCTGACGCGAGAAATCTGGAACGCGCAGGCTTCGCAGCTCGCGCAAACGCATCGCGTGATCTGTCCGGATCTTCGCGGCATGGGAAGATCGAGCGTACCAAACGGGCCGTACTTAATGGAAACATTGGCCGGCGATCTTGCCGCAGTTTTGGATGCGTTGTCGATCGATCGCGCTGCGATCGTGGGACATTCGCTCGGCGGATTCGTTGCGCTCGCGTTCGCGCGCATGTACACGGAACGCGTTACGCGTTTGGCCCTGGTTTGCAGCCGCCTTGCGGCGGATTCGCCCGAAATATCGAGCTTTCGGAACGATCTCGCCGATCGGCTCGAGCGCGAAAACAGCATCGAACCTGCGGTCGAAAGCTACATTCCGCGCCTCTTTTCGGACGCGTCGTTGCAAGGAGATTCGGATATAGTAGAACGCGCGCGCGGGATCGTGCGCACCAACTCTCCGCGCGGCGCGGCGGCGATGCTGCGCGGTATGGCGCAGCGCGCGGACTCTTACGATATCGCGGCGGATCTAGCGATGCCGGTGCTGATCGTCGCGGGCGCAGGTGACAAAGTCGTGCCCCTGACGGAAGCGCAAGGAATGACTGCCGTCTTTCCGGCGGCGCGGCTCGCGGTCATGGAAAGCAGCGGCCATCTGCCGATGCTCGAAGAGCCGGCGGCGCTGACCGCCGAGCTCGCCGCGTTTCTTTCTTAGGCCCGGTAGCGGGTGATCGACGCCGGACGGGAGCGGCGGCGGAACAGATTTATAAGGAAGAGCACGCCGACGACGAGCGCCGCGATGATGAGCGCCGGCACCACGATGTGCACCACCAAGAACGTGACGACGAAGAGGACGACCAGGACCAGCGCGACCAGGATCGTCAAGCGCATGAAAAGACTCAGCATGCCCCCTAGTACCGTGGAATGAGCGGACGGGTTTCGTCCCCAGCAGAGACCCCTGCGCCATCTCGCCTACAGTTTCGATATCAGCATCACGTCGGACCTAACGGTGCACTCCTCAGGCATCGGCGAAGCCGGCGGCGGCACGGGCAGCGGGATGACGCACTATCCCGGCGGCAACAGCGACAAAGGCACGGTTACCGTCGATGTGATCGGCGTGCAGCCCGAACGGGCCTTATTGTGACGGTCGCCGAGCAGGGGCGGGGCGACCGCTCTGCGGCGCCTGCGACGTGCGTCGTCTATGGCATCGGAAGCGTGAATTGCGAATTGAACGCGAAGATTAATGAGGAAGAGATGTCCTTGCTGCGCGTGCGCGGTCGTAATTTCGTGAACCCGTCGACGATCGACAATAGGCACCACTGGCAGAACATCGAGACCGGCGCGGGCGGCAAGGAAATTAACGATTACACCATCTCGAAGGACAACAACGACGGGTTGCTCGGGATCGATTTCCAGCGCGTGCTGACCGTTGAAGGCGCCGGCGGGTACCGCGCGGACACGAGCGGCAGCCTGTCCTACAATCAGAAGCTCAGCGTTCCGACGCTACTCAAGGAAGATACGGTCACCCGCACGCACCCAGCGCAAGGCCAAGACAGCCGCGTCGAGCAGCAGCTGACGCTGACGCTGACCACCGACTCGTTCGCGCAAGCGGCCACGACCCCGTAGCAGAAAGCGGCCCCGCAGCGTCGAACGCCTGTTCGCACCATGGAGCCGCTTTTTGACCCCCTTCACCCCGAAGTGGCGCAGTGGTGTCGCGATCACTTAAAGGAAGCCACGGAACCGCAGTGCGCGGCGATCCCCTTGGGACTGCAGCGGCGCAATATGCTGATCTGCTCGCCGACGGGGACCGGTAAGACGCTGGCGGCCTTTCTGCCGGTTATCTCGGCTCTGGCGCGGCGGCGCGACGAAGACCGGCTTTATCCGCGCACTTTCGCCCTCTACATCTCGCCGCTGCGGGCGCTCGGCTACGACGTCGAGCACAACGTACGCGCACCGCTGCGCGAGATGGGTCTGCTCGAGCGGCCCAACTCTCCGCGCGCGCGGCTGCGGCGCGGGCGCATCCGCGAAACCCATGTCCGCACCGGCGTGCGCACCGGCGACACTCCGAAGGACGAGCGCCGCCTGATGCTCTCCCGGCCGCCGCACATTTTGATGACGACGCCTGAGTCGCTGGCGGTGATGCTGGCGATGGAATCCTATCGCAAGACGCTGCGCACCGTGGAAACCGTGATCGTCGACGAGGTGCACGCGCTTGCTACCAACAAGCGCGGCGCGCAGCTCGCGCTGCTGCTCGAGTCGCTGGCGGAATTGGCCGAACAGCCCTTTCATCGCGTCGGCCTCTCGGCGACGATTAGCCCGCTCGACCGTGTGGCGAAATTCTTGGTGGGAGGCGACCGCGAGTGCGAGATCGTCGACGCGCGGCGTCTGCGCTCTATTTCGATCGACGTGCTGGCGCCGTTTCCCAACGCGATGGCACCGCTCGCGACCGTCGCGCAAGCCGCCGCGCGGCTCAGCCAAGAAGAGAGCACGACGCTCGTCTTTACCAACGTGCGCAGCCAAGCCGAACTGATCGCGCACGGCATGGCACAGATTTTAGAACCGGAAAGCATTGAAGAAGTGAACGGCCAGCCGCGCGAGCAGCAGTACGATTCGCGCATCGGCGTGCATCACAGCGCGCTCGAGCGCAACGTGCGCCACCGCGTGGAAGCGGCACTGCGCGCCGGCAAGCTTCGCAGCGTCGTCTGCAGCTCGAGTTTGGAGCTCGGCGTCGACATCGGGTTCGTCGATCGCGCGCTGGTCATCGGCGGCGCGCGCGGCATAACGCCGACGCTGCAGCGCATCGGGCGCGCCGGCCACCGCCCCGGCGCAGTCGCGCGCGGCACGATCATCGCGCAAGATCGCGACGACATCATCGAAGCGGCCGCCACCAAACGCTGCATCGCCGACGGCGTGCTGGAAGAAGCCAAGATCCCGCAAGCCCCGCTCGACGTGCTGGCGCAGTGGCTGGTGGGCAGCGTCTGCTACGACCGGCGCTTGACGATCGACGATGCGTTGCGCACCGCGCGGCGCGCGTATCCGTTTGCGCAGCTTGAACGTGACGACCTGATCGCGTGCGCGAAGTATCTTTCCGGTGGTGGCGTGGGGCCCGACGAGGCTCACGTGCGCCGCTTGGGTTTTGATGGCGAAGCGCTGTACGGCCTCGGCCGCGAAGTGTGCGCGGCCTTTTTTGAAAACGTCGGGACGATTCCCGATGAACAGCACGTCTCGGTGACTTTGAAAGGCGCGCGTCACGCAATCGGGCGCGTCGAAGAGAGTTTCCTCAGCGAAGTGCGGCAAGGCGACGTCTTCGTCCTAGGCGGTCGCACGCTGCGCATCAAGGAACTCACGAGCACCGGCATCATCGTCGAGCCCTATGCGGGGCGCCCGACCGTGCCGCAATGGAGTTCGCATCTGCGCGGCATTCCGTCGGCGCTCGCGAGCGAAATCCACACGCTGCGCACCGGAGTTGCGGCCCGCTTAAAGTGTCATGGTGAGCCAACTTTGTGTCATGGTGAGCTTGTCGAACCACGCCCGAGCGAAGTCGAGGGCGCACGAGAATACCTTCACAAGCGTTACGGTATCGACGGCTTAGAAGCCGCGCACGTAGTCCGCTACATCAGCGAGCAGCTCGCGATCTCGGAAATCCCCGACGCAACCCATCCAGTGATCGAAATCTACCGGATCGATGGCAAGCAGTGCGCGGTGTTTCATGCCGGCGCGGGCCGGCGCATCAACGAAACGCTGGCGCGTGCGGTGGCGACGCGCATATTTTGGAAAATTCGCGCGAACATCCAACTGACGACCGACGACAACGGGTTCCTACTCACGTTACCGCCGGGCAAGTCCATGCACGATGCGACGTGGGTTTCGCTGCTGCACCCGCACGATTTCGAACGTGACCTGCTCGCGGGATTGCGCAGCTCTCACTTGCTGCGCAACCATTTCCGCTACGTCGCAAATACGGGACTACTCGTGTTGCGCCGTGCGGGTGGCAAGACGCTGCGGCGCAAGGCGTTATCTTGGAACGCGCAGCGAATATTCGAGCGGATCTTTGCAGCCGATCGCGACTTCCCGCTGATGCGCGAAACGCTTCGCACCGTGACGCGCGATTTGCTCGACGCGCCGGGCGCGCTCGCATATCTGGAGTCGATCGCGCATCCGATCCGTTTGCTGCATCCGGCGGCCGCTTCGCCGTTCACCTTCGGCATCATTACGTCGAGTTTCGGCGATACGGTGGTGCTGGACGACCGCTCGAGCATGGTCGAAGCTCTGCACCAGCGCGTGCAGGAAGTTCTGGAACGCCGTGCTTCGTGAAGCCGCCACGCGCACGACACGTCTTGCCGAAGGCATAGATGCGGTCGCGCCCGGGCTGCTGTGGATGAAGCAAACGCGAACGATCGTGGCTGCGGATGCCCATCTGGCGTACGAAGACGTCATCGGCGGCGCGCTGCCGACCTGGAGCACGACCGACGCCATCGCGATTCTCTTATCGGCGGCGCGAATGCTGGATGCGCGCGAATTCCTTTTCCTCGGCGACGTGATTCATGGCAGCCGAATGAGCGAAGGAGCCGCGCGTGAAGTGCAAGCCGGCCTCGATCGGCTCCGCGCTGTCGCCACGGTGACGCTGGTTGCGGGCAATCACGAAGGCCGTTCGCGCGGCGTGGACGTTCTCGGCGAAACGGTCGAATTCGCCCGCCGCGACGGCTGGTTGCTGATTCACGGCGACCGACCGGTGCATCAGGGTGAGCGCGTCATCATCGGTCATCTGCATCCCAGCGTGCGCAGCAGCGGAACGTCAGCTCCGGTGTTCGTGGCGGGCGCACAGATAATTGTCGTGCCGGCGCTCACATCGTATTCCGAAGGGCTCGACGTTTGTTCCGATGATTATTTTGAAGCGTTGCAGTCGTTTGGCGTGTCGTCGCGCGGCGATCTGCACGTCGTCGCGGCAACGGCCGAGCTAGTCTATCCGCTCGGATCGCTTTCGTCACTGCGCCAAGAACTGCGGCGCCCGTCGCCGCCGCAACGTCGTTACCGGCGTAAGTTTCTCCGCCCCGACCGCTAACGCAGTCGATCGAGCATCAGATAGATCGAAGCCACGTGCGTCACCGAGTCGATCGTGCCGTCGCGCACCATCGCATGAAGCTCGTCGAATGTTGCGAGCTCGACCGTGATGTCTTCGCCTAAGCCAAGATTTTGTTTCCCCACGAGCCGCGCGTTCGGCGCATAAAAGAGATGCGCGACCGTGTCGGCGTTGGTTGGATCGGTGCAGAAGGTTCGCACGAGATCCATCGATCCGGCATAGCTCGTCTCTTCGCCAAACTCGCGCATCGCCGTTTGCAACGGTTCCTCACCGGGATCGACCGCGCCGGCGGGAAGTTCCAAAAGCACTTTGCCGATGCCGTGCTTATACTGCCGGACTAAAATGACTCGGCCGTCGGGCGCCGTCGCGAAAATGACGACGAAACCACGGCTCTCGCGAACGTAGTAATCCTCGATGGTCCGTCCATCGGGAAGTTCGATGCTGTCTTTGCGAAGACGTAAGTGTTGGGTGTTGACGGCGTAAGACGAAGAAGTCACGCGCCAACGCGATTCGTCCATGACGCTCCGTTCGGCATGGACCGCGGGCGTCCCCGAACAAAGAGTAAGCGTGGCCAACGTGTTGATCGTGGGAGGCGGTACCATGGGTGCGGGGATAGCCGCGGTCGCCGCACTTGCGGGCGACAGCGTCGCGCTCGTCGACCCCGACCCCGCGGCGCGCGAGCGTGCCGGGCACGTAGAATTTTACGATACCATTCCAACCGGGCTCGACGCCGAGATCGCGATCGAAGCCGTCCCCGAGCGGCTCGATGTGAAGCGGCCGGTCTTCGCCGCTCTGGCGACTGCGCTGGGACCGCGAGCGTTGCTTGCGACGAACACATCCTCGCTTTCAGTCAGCGAAATTGCGGAAGGGGTCGATCATCCCGAACGCGTGCTTGGATTGCATTTCTTCAACCCACCCGTGGCGATGAAGCTCGTGGAGATCGTGCGCGGCGATGCAACGAGTGAGGAGGCGATCGAGCGAGCGCGTGCGATTGCGACGCGCTTTGGAAAAACCGCAGTTGTAGCCGCCGATACACCCGGCTTCATCGTGAATCGCGTAGCGCGTCCGTTCTACTTGCAAGCGATGCGTGCGTACGACGCGGGCGTCGCGACGCTGGAGGAACTCGATCTGCTGGCGCGCGGCGCTGGCTTTCGCATGGGACCGTTCGAACTTATGGACATGATCGGGCTTGACGTGAACCTCGCGACGTCGGAATCGATTTACGAACGCACGGGCGCCGCGCGCTTGGCGCCGGTCGCGCTGCAGCTCGAGCTCGTGCAAGCGGGCAAGTTGGGCAGAAAAAGCGGGGCCGGTTTTTACGATTACAGCGGCGGAAATCCACGGCATGACGATGCGCCGCCGCCACCGCCGCGCGAGATGAATCAAGACGAACGAATTTTGATCGTCGGCCTCGCGAATGCTGCAATCGAATTGCGCGAAGCGCTCGACAAAGCGTACGCGCACGTCAACGTTTGTGAAAATGCCGAGGCAATCGACGAGGTGCCGCTGGATTCGACGACGGTGATCGACGGTGGCGACGGCGTGAGCGATCGCGGCGCGTTCATCGCCGAGCTGGACACGCTCTTTCCGCCGGAAACGGTCATTCTCGTCGACGCGTACGCAACCGATCTCGGGGCGCTTGCGAAGCGGCTGCGCCATCCCGAACGTATGGTTGGATTCGGACTGCTCGGCTCGCTCGCCCGGCAGAGCGTTATCGAAATTGTAGACGCCGAAGAGACGAGCGACGATGCGCTCGAACTCGCGCAAGAGCTCTTCGAATCGATCGGCAAACGCGTGGTGCTGGTAGGGGATAGCCCGGGGCTCTTTCTCGGCCGAACGATCGGTTCGATCGTCAACGAAGCGGTTTGTGCAGTGCAGGATGAAGTCGCAACGCCCGACGACATTGACCTCGCGATGCGGTTGGGCACGAATTACCCGCTCGGGCCGATTGCGTGGGGCCGCGAAATCGGCGGCGACCGCGTCGTTCGAATACTGCAGCGGCTGGCCGGCGCCGAAGGTGCAGCCTTCGCGCCTCATCGCGCGTTGTGGGTGTTGGATGTCGAGAGCGAGCAAGACCCGATGGACGTAGCCGTCGCCGAAGGCGTCGTCGAATCAAAATCCGGCGGCGGCTCGATTTATCCTGGAATGCCGTTTTGAAAACACGCGACGTTGTCGTCGTAGATGCGGTACGCACGCCGATCGGGAGATATGGCGGCGCGCTTGCAAATGTGCGGCCCGACGATCTCGCCGCGCTGGTTATTAAATCCATCGTGGAACGCACCGGCGTCGAGCCGCAGCTCATCGAAGACGTTTTTTTCGGCGCGGCAAATCAGGCGGGCGAAGACAATCGCAACGTTGCGCGGATGGCTGCACTGCTTTCGGGACTTCCGGTCGAAGTCGGCGGCGCGACGATCAACCGGTTGTGCGGCAGCAGTTTGCAGGCGATCAACTCCGCCGCGCACGCGATCGCGTACGGCGAAAGCGATATCGCGATCGCCGGCGGCGTCGAATCGATGACGCGCGCTCCCTTCGTGCAGCTGAAAGCGAAGAAGCCGTTCGATCGCGCGGCCGAAATGTACGACACGACGCTTGGCTGGCGCATGGTGAATCCGCGCATGCAAGAGTTGTATCCGCCGGTTACGCTCGGCGAAACGGCCGAGAACGTCGCGGAGCGCTATCACATCACGCGCGAAGAGCAAGATCGTTTCGCCTACGAATCGCAGATGCGCACGAAAGCGGCCGCCGCGAAAAATGTATTCGCCGAAGAAATCGTCGCCGTCGCCGATGTGAAGGCCGACGAGCATCCGCGCCCCGACACCACACTCGACGCGTTGGCAAAGTTGAAGCCGGCTTTCAAATCCGGCGGAACGGTCACGGCGGGCAACTCGTCGGGAATGAACGACGGCGCGGCCGCGCTGCTGCTCTGCGAAGCTTCGGCGGCACAAAAACTTGGGCTGAAGCCGATGGCGCGCATCGTCGCGACGGCCGTGGCGGGCGTGCATCCCGATTGTATGGGCCTCGGCCCCATTCCGGCGACGCGCAAGGCGCTGGCACACGCGGGCTTGCAGATCGCTCAGATGGACCTGGTTGAGATAAACGAAGCGTTCGCAGCCCAATCGATTGCATGCTTGCGTGACCTGGAGATTGACCCGGCCAGGGCGAATCCCAACGGCGGCGCGATTGCGCTCGGCCACCCGCTCGGTGCGAGCGGCGCGCGCATCGCCACGACGCTGCTGCACGAACTGCGGCGGCGCGAGGGACGTTACGGCTTGGCCACGATGTGCATCGGCGTCGGCCAGGGCATTAGTACGATTTTTGAAAGGCTTTGATGGCGGTAACTGCAGCGGCGAATAACACTCAACTCTTCATCGGCAATCAATGGTCCGGTGCATCCGACGGCGCCTCGTACGACGATACGAATCCGGCAACGGGAGCGGTGATCGCGCAGGTTGCCAACGCGTCTGCCGCCGACGTCGATCGCGCCGTAAAAGCCGCGCGCGAGGCGTTCGAACGCGGAAAGTGGGCGACGATGCCTGCGTCGCGCCGCGCGAAAATCATCTACAAGATCGCGCAACTGATCGCCGAACGCGCGGGCGATATCGCGCTGCTGGAGGTTCGCGACAACGGCAAGACCCTGGGGACCGCCAAAGGCGAGCTCGGCGCGATCGTCGATTGCTTCGAATTCTACGCCGGCGCCGCTACTAAAAATTACGGCAACAGCTTGCCCGGCCCGATGCCGAATTATCTCGCGCAAAGCGTGCGCGAGCCCGTCGGCGTTGTAGGCGCGATCGTTCCGTGGAATTTTCCGCTGCTGCTCGCATCGTGGAAAGTTGCTCCCGCGCTGGCCGCGGGCTGCACGATCGTTCTCAAACCTGCCGGACAAACGCCGCTCAGCGCGCTCGAGCTCGCGAAGATTGCGCTCGAAGCCGGATTGCCCGAAGGCGTGCTCAACGTCATTACCGGTGAAGGGCGAGATCTCGGGCAAGCGATCGTCGAGCATCCCGGCATCGACAAGATCGCGTTCACGGGAAGTACCGCGACCGGGAAACGCGTCGCCGCAACTGCAGCTCAAACGGTGAAACGCGTGACGCTCGAACTCGGTGGCAAGTCACCGTCGTTGGTTTTCGATGACGCCGACATGCAGCAAGCCGTCAACGGCGCGCTCTACGGAATCTTTTACAACGCCGGCCAATGCTGTGAAGCGCGCTCGCGCGTGCTGGTGCAAGAGAACATCGCCGACGAATTCATCGCTTTGTTTACTGCAAAGGCGCACAAGCTGCGCGTCGGAAATCCTGAGGACCCCCAAACGCAGATCGGCGCGATTACCACGCAGGAGCAACTCGACAAAATCAAATCATATTGCGAGATCGGCGCAAGCGAAGGCGCGACGCTGCTGCTCGGCGGCGGTCCCGCAAATGTGGGCGAAGGATTCGAGGAAGGCAAGTTTTGGAACGTCAGTGCGTATGAAACGCAGCCGGCGCATCGACTTTCGCGCGAGGAAGTCTTTGGGCCCGTCGCCAGTTTCACGCGCTTTAAAGATGAAGCTCAGGCCATCGCGCTCGCGAACGACAGCGAGTACGGTCTATCGGCTACGATCTGGTCGCAAAACATCGGGCGCGCGAACCGGGCCGCCAAAGCGCTGCGCACCGGAACCGTCGCCATCAATACGCCCTATGCGGTTTTTCCGGGGATCCCGTTCGGGGGTTACAAGCAATCGGGCTACGGCCGCGAATTGGGTATCGAGACGATGGCGCTGTATTCGGAGATAAAGAGCATCATTACATACATCGGCGAGAAGCCGATCGATCACTTTGGAGTGTAGGCGATCGACGCACTGAGAATCGGAACCTCTTACCAAACCACGTACGGCACGTTGTGGAAGGATGGGACGTTTTTTCCGCGAGGTACTCGGGTACTCGTCGTCGGCCTGCATCTGGTCGAAGGATTTTGCGTTCGCTTTCCGGCCGAACTGGATGGCCAGCCGCTCGAAACGTGGGAAGACTGGAGTGAGAGCGATTTTCTAACCGAAGAGGGCGAGATCGAAGCCGCGCCGCCTGTCTCGCAAGCGATGCTGACGGAAGCGCGCGAAGTATTGCACGATGCAGAGGACGGCTGTCACCTGCATTTCCACGAAGGAGACGATTAGCGTGGCCCGCATCGCAACGTTCGACGACTGGCTCGATCTGCTGGCGGATTGGCAAAAAGACATCGGCCTGAACAAAGAGCTGATCGATCGCTATATGCCGGGATACCAATTCGAAGCGAAGTATGGCGAGCTGCCGACGAGCGAAATCTATTTCGGCGATTTCCAAGGCCAGCGGCGCTGGGAGAAGCTTTTAGAAGTTCCCGATCAGCGCATGCGCGATGCGCTCATGAATATGATCGTCTATCAGGGAGATACGGAATTCGCTTCCAACGAGCAGCAGCGTTTCTTGGTGAACGACGCTCCGTCGGAATACGATCTCGCGTCGCTGGTGCGCATCATGGTCGAAGAGACGCGCCACGGCTACCAAATGTGCCATTTGCTGATCAATCATTTCGGCAACGACGGAAAAATCGAAGCGCAGAAATTGCTCGAACGGCGCGCCTATGGCAAGAAAAACCGGCTGCTCAACGCCTTCAACGACGACGTCACGCACTGGCTAGACTTTTTCGCCTACACGAATTTCATGGATCGCGACGGAAAATTTCAGCTGACGATGCTATCGCACTCGGGTTTCGCGCCGCTCGCGCAGTCCATGCTGCCGATGCTGCGCGAAGAATCCTATCACATGGGAACGGGCATTTCGGGGCTGCGCCGGATCGCGCAAGCCGGCGTTATTCCGGTAGAGCTGCAGCAAAAATACTACAACAAGTGGATCTCCGGATCGCTAGACCTCTTTGGAACGGATCATTCGGGTTCGGCGCAGTGGGCTTACACGTGGGGGATCAAAGGCCGGGTCGACGAGGACAAAGTCGGCGAAACCGCCGATCGCGAGCACCTCAACGAGCGCGCGCGCGGAC
>PLLF01000005.1 GCA_003140855.1 Vulcanimicrobiota bacterium | reverse complement strand
CCGCCCGATGCGTGACCGGTTTGATGGCTGTCAGATGGATCGGCGCACGTTTGATGGGGTGATAAACCGGATGCGCTGCCCTTACAGGACGCGACGGCAAAGGCACGGCCTTCGGCCGTACACTGGCGATCGATCGGATGCGCGCCTGTTGCGTCTTGAATGAAATGCGCGTCACGACCGGCGCCCTGGCTGCTAAGCGCGGAGCAGCGAACGTGCGCGAAAGAACGATCGGATGCTTGACCGTGATCACTGAAGTGTAACGCAGATTCGCTGTCGTCGGAACGACGGGAACCGCACCGCGAATCAACAGAATCTGCTTCAACTGCTGCGGCCGTATGACGACCCGACGCTGGAAGTTGCCATTGCGCCAAGCGCTGACCGGTACCATCGTGATGCCACGGTAGTACCGCGCGTTGCTGTAGTAATTGTAGAGGTTGGTGACGTTCGAGACGTTCGCGAGACCGGTCGACGGATAAGATGAGTTCTGACCGTACCACGGTTGATATTGTTCGCCCGGCGCGAGCGGGATCCAACCGATGTTAGCATTGCCGGAATTTCCGAGAACACCTGAGAGACCGCCCAGAAGGTTCCCGAGACCGCCTATAGAGCCGCCGTTGTTACCGCTCAAGAAGAAGGAAACGACAGCCGGCAGCCACGCGGACGCGAGGCTTGTTGACGAGTTCTGATTTTGATTAGCCGGAGGTTGCCAGAGCCACCCGCCATAGTTTGGGTTGTTGAACCACGTGCCGTAGTGAGACGTCGCGTAGCCGTACGGCGCATTGTCAACCCACGTGTAGCCGGATCCGGGCTCCCACACCCACTGACCGTTCTGATAGGGTGCGAAATTCGTTTGGCTCTGGTTGTTCGGAGCCCAAGCGTACCCGTAGCCCGGCACGTTTTGCCACTGGCCGTAGCTCGCGAAGTTTGAGTAACCCGCAAGCTGTGGCGACAGATACGGGTTCGAGTTGTAAGCTGAGACCACCGACTGGTCGCGCGAGATGTTGAATTGGTCGAACGAATCGAATCCGACCGCGCCTTGCATCCTGATCGAGGAACCGTAGGCGACCAGTGTACTGCCGGGCGTGAGCGTCTGCGAACCGTTAGCCGTCGCAATGGTTGCTGCTCCGCTGCGCACGGTCACAAGCGTTTCTCCGTTGCCGAGCACTGTCACGCGGTAGTCACCGGTCTGATTAGGGCGAACCGTGAGCGACGGAGTATCGATTTGCGGGCTGCCGTCCGCGCCCTGCCGTTCTGCTAAGTCGACAGTGCCGGCGGCCAGCTGTATCTCACGCGAGTTGGGACTGAGATTGACGAAACGCACTTGCGTATTATTCGCGAGTCGCAGCATCGAGATGCCGTTGAACTGCACCTCGGCATTCGAGCCTGAGCTCGTCGCGATATAGTCGCCCGGCACCAACGGTGCATTGACCGCCGCCGCGACTTGCGCTCCGCTGTCGCCACGCACGATGACGACGCCGCCGTTGGCGACACTGACGTTGGCGACACCGGGATTGCCATAGTTATAGGTTTGGGCCGTTGCCGGAGTCGCGTATGCGACCACGCCCGTCAAGGCCATGGCCGTCATAAGAAGCGCTCCCAGAATCTTCCTGTATAAATGCATGATAATTTTACCTCCGGTGGCTCAACGTTTCGGTCTCCCCAATGAGTTCCTCGCTGTGCGCTGGCGGATCTTATTCGGCGCGATCCGTCCAAGGGGATTGCTCTTTGCATAAGTCTGGCGTTTGCTCGCGGTCGGCAGATTGTGAAGCGCCTTCAGGGGGCGGCGACAAAGCGACCTCTCTTCGATATTCTAAACTCCACCTATCGGCCCAATCGTGTACGTGCTCGCAGCAGGGGAATGGAACGTTATCACCGTGTTGGTGATATTCGTGATGTTTCCAACGGAACTCATCACGATGTTAGCGCTATATCCGTCGCAGACGCCACTGTTGCTATACACAACGAGCGCCGCGTCTTTTCCGGTGATGGTAAAGATCGTTCCCGCTGGCAGCGATGTCACGATCTGGATTTGTTGCTGCGGCGTAAACACCGTTGCCGTCGTCGACGTTAACGTGCCGCTTCCGGCGCCGCTGGTCGTGACGTTGTAAGCGCCGGCACCTTGACTGATGCCCGTGACCACGCCGCCCTTAACCCAGTTAAAGTAGGCCAGCTTGGTGCCCGGGTCAGAGAACGGACGGCTAATCGCGAACGGCTGTGTTGCCGTCAACGCGTAGCAGTTGACTCCGGCGCAGATGGCAACATTAGCCTGTGTAATCCTCCACGGATTGAAGGTGTCAACGGAAACGCTATTATGTGCGCTGGCGTAGTTTGCAGGCATGTAACCGCGCCAGCCGCTGGAGTAGTTACTGGTGGTAAAAGTGGTTTGCGACAGCGGCGTATTCGCGAAGTTGGTCTGTATGGAGAAGGTCTTGTTTGCGTATCCAAAGCCAAAGGCAAAGCCGGCGGGATCGTTCATTACTACCGGGAAGCTGGTTGAAGCAACGGGCACAGTCGCGGATGCGGTACCCGGTGCGCCGCCGGCAAGCGCGAGCCAGCCGCCCGTGTACGGCGGGGGCGCAGCGTTACCGAAGGGGTACGCGTTGTTCGTTGCACCAACCAGCATGTTTCCGCTGTAAACGTTGCGCACGGTCGTTACGCCGCCCGTCGGATTGGGAAGGATGCATGCCGAAACTAAGTAAGGTGCAATCTCGATGTTTGGAACGGTGTGCGCCACGATTGTAGCAAGCATGCCGCCGCAACCAGAAAATCCACCGCCGACGACGGCCCCGACCTTTAGGACCTGCGAACCGTTTGAAGTGACGTCAACAAAAAAATTCGAAACGGAAATGTACGTGTTAGAAGCCAGATTTAATTCGCTCGGGTTGGTATAGTCGCGGAGGAGGACAACAGAACCCGGGGTGTTGCTGCTGGGCGTCACATTGACAGTGCGCTGCAGTCCCGGACCCACGACGTTGATGATTTTGATAAGGTTGGGTGCATCGAAGAGTCCGGTGAGGCTATCGAGCGCTGCACCGGACGACGCGATGCCGTTCTTAATCGTCGTCGAAGTTGCGGGGTTAGTTGAGATGATCGTCGAGTTGTTGTCGATGGTGTACGTCGAAATGAGACCCGTCGCGAGCAGCGCTCCAAAAACTTCATACTGTTGCGACGTTACTTGCGTTAACGTGGCCGAATTCTGCGGTGAGGCCGTGACGTTAACAACGCCTGCCCTGGCCGTAACGCCCGGCGCGGCCGGTGCCAAAGCGCCCGCGTCCGCGTCCATAGTAGTTTCCCGAGCGAACGCACGTCAGCTGGCCATTTACGTTGCCGATGTCGGTAGTGGGTCACTTAGGGAATTAAGAGGTCGCTAGAGGCAGTTGGGCGAGCAAGTGAGAGCGTACCAAAGATTCAGCCCCATCAAGAGGGCAAAGCCGAGGGTCAGCACCAGGACGGTGATTGCAGACAAGCGATCCACGCCCCGTGGCTTGCCGATATAGAGCCAGGCCGCGTCAATAACGGCTACGATCAAGGCTATGACCGCAAGCGAGTATGGCCACAAAGCCCACCAATCCCACCACTTCAACAGCATAGGGATGTATTTTTAGACCGTGCTATAGTAAAGCCATGCCTAAGCGGTCAAGGAAGCCCCCTGCGGACCCGAACCGGGCCGCGTTTAACATCGTGGCCCGGGCTACCGCCGACAAGAAGCCGGAGCCTGAAAAGAACCCAGCCGCGGTCGCGTTGGGGCGGCTAGGTGGCAAAGTTGGCGGCGTAGCTCGCGCCAAGAAACTTTCGGCTAAGATGCGATCCGATATTGCGAAAGCCGCCGCTGAAGCTCGCTGGAAAAAGTAATAGCCTTAGCCGATTTTCATGTCTGAATCGAGCTGCCCGCCCTTAACGCGCTTGGCTTTGCGGTAGACAGTGTTACTTTTCCTCGCGTCCAGAACAACTAGCCTAACAACGTGTTGTTCCTTGAAAATCTGATAGAGCAAGCGATACTTTTGCCCCTCGAAATGCAAATCAGCCCCACGAAGGTCAGCTAGTGGGCCTTCCTTCGTGGCGTACTGATACGGGTTAGCTCTTAGGTTGTCAAGTATTTCTTCAAGGGTAGGAACAAACGCGGGATTTTTGAGACCGTAATGCGCGATAGTCTTACCGACCTCGCGTTTTGCGGTGATATGCCAAGGCCGGTTTTCGACCCTTTGTGCTGTACCTTTGAAGTCTCGGGGCGCGTTGGTTCGCTTCGTCAAGAGCTTCTAGTAACTGATCCACATCGACATCGTCGCTGGTATCGGATGCAGCGCGTCGCAAAACTTCGTTGTCGGAAACCTCAACGTCGTGTTCGTGTAAGAGCAAATCAGCAATGCTACACCCTAAAACCCCTGCGATTTTTGCGAGCGAATCGAAGGTTGGCGCACCTGTCCCTTGTTCCATTTTGGATAGGACGGGACGCGATAGGCTTGCCTTTTCAGCCAATTCAACCTGTGACAGCCTGACGCGTGCGCGGTAAACCACAATGTTCTCGCGTAGGGCACCTAGTGCGTCCGCTTTTAGGCACTGCGCAGTTGTATCCACAAGACCCCCCTTTCCCCCTCACTTGGACTATTATTGTATCCCCGAGTGGACAATTGTCAATAGGGCAAGACAATTAAATCTAGCGGGCCTTGACTTTGCTTGACCGCTCAAGCATAATAAGAGGGTGAACAGGCTACCCCTTGAGCAGCGCGTTCGAATCCTGGCCTCGCTCTGCGAGGGGGCCTCGATCCGTGCGACCTGCCGTATAACCGGAGCGGCTAAGGGAACCGTGCTTCGGCTCCTGGCTGAGGTCGGGGATGCCTGCGAACGCTACCACGACGAAACTATCCGCAATCTAACCTGCGTCCGCGTTCAATGCGACGAAATTTGGTCGTTCTGCGGAGTCAAGGATCGCAATATGCGTCCTAAGCATCGTGGCAAGAAAAACGTCGGTAGCGCCTGGACCTGGACCGCGATTGACGCGGACTCGAAGCTGATCGTCTGCTACCTGCTCGGCAAGCGTACATTTCAGTTTGCGCGACGCTTCTCTAACGAGCTAGCGTACCGTATCAAGAGCTTCGTGCAGATTTCGACGGACGGACTCGCCATGTACAACGAAGCGATCACCTACGCGTTCGGTTATCGCGCCGACTACGGCCAAGAGGTCAAGGTTTACGGTCGTCCCGAGTCCGATGATCCGGATGCGCGTTATAGCCCGCAGATTGTCCTGGAAACGCGCCGTAAGACGATCATGGGTGCGCCCGATCACAATCACATTTCTACGGCCTACGTTGAACGGCAAAACCTTACGATGCGTATGTCCATGCGCCGCTTCACGCGTTTGACTAATGCGTTCTCGAAAAAGATGGAGAATCTTCAACGGGCGCTTGCGCTGCATTTCATGTACTATAATTTCTGCCGCGTTCATTCAACGCTAAAGACCACGCCCGCTATCAAGCACGGAATCACGGACCGCATTTGGACCGTTCACGATTTGGCGCGACTACCGGACTTCATGCGTGGTGAGGCGACCGCCGCGTAGCGGTTTTATTCTTAGTTTTCCGTAGACGGAGTGCTTAGTGCCCCTAGCACGGCTTTTGTAAAAGGACTTGGTTGATCTTGCGCCTTTTCTTGTGCGCGTTTCATGAAATCGAACAGCGACCCGAACGGCAACTTTAGTTCTAGCGGAATAGGTCTTGGCCCGAGCGCCTCAAATTGCTCATCGAGAAATGTTCGCGCGTTTGGAAACAAGATTATCGGATACATAGTCTGTTTATCCGGATCGTATGACAAAACGTATTGGTGGGTTTCTCGTCCGACACCGGGTGCGATCTGTCCGATTCTTTGCGCCTCGTAGACGGCGTAGAGTGTGCGCGGTAATGTCCAGAACGGGCTGTGCTGGCGCTGGTACAGCACCATCTCCGCAACATTGGCACCTGAACCAATGGCGGCGAATCTTTCGCAGCGTTCGATCAAGTGATTTTGGGCATGAACCCGATAGACGTGGAGATCGCTTCCCACAAGGCCCACAAGCAGTAGCTGCGCGTCAAACTCGACCTGAGCGAGATCATAGTCCATTTGACGTTGAACATCTTCGGAAAACCACTCGCGGCCGTGTTTCCGATAGTCGCTGAGTGACACGGAAAGATTCTTTTGGAGGAGCTGTTCTCGCAAGCTCTCTCGCATCTCAGCCAGGGGGACGTACAGCTCTTCATGCTCGTTGTCTTGGGTCAAGATGTCTTGGACTGAGGCAAGATGCTGAGCGTATCGGTCCGCAAGTTCACGCGCGACGTGGAGGGTACCGGCAACCAGAGAAGTCCAACGCAGCGTTAAATAGCGGACCTTGATCTCACTCTCGTCGCCAGCGGTTGAAGTTTCCACGCGCTTGTCCGACGACAGGACCACATAATTGTCGCCC
>PLLF01000006.1 GCA_003140855.1 Vulcanimicrobiota bacterium | reverse complement strand
TGTGGTACGTTCGCGCGTGGAGTGTCTGTTCAAGAAGGCTCGCACTATGCTAACTTCAACGGCTACGATTACCTGGAGGTCGTTTCCGCCACAGAAGGCAGCCTTAAAGATGGGACGCAGCTAGCAGCAGTGGTCCTGGAGTGCGGGGCAATACAGCACGGAGGGGTGGCGCAGGCTTACCTCTTCAACGAGCGCGGGAAAACTGCGGCGCTCATTGGGCCGGTCGGCAGCAGCGTGTCATGGCCGACCGTGATTAAGGGCTATGAAGATGCGTGCAAGGATTCCTTCCAAGTGCGTTTTGCGAACCCGCTTCTCTACGTGGATGAATGCAAAGGCAGCGACCAGACTGCAAGGCTCCTTACAAGCTACACGCTGCGCGCGGGAAAGCTAACGAAAGTTTCTACACAGACGCACAAGCCTTAAAACCTCGTTATTTGATAACGTTGACCTTGAGCAACATCGTCCCGTGACCTATCCCGCAGTACACGGCGCAACGCGCTATGAAACTGCCGGTGCGCTGGGGCGTCACTTTCACGGTCGTCGGTTTGCTGCCGATAGTGATGATATTGTTTAAACCAATATCTGGGATAGTAATACCGTGCGTTCCCTGCTTGCCGACGAACACTAGTTTCGCGCGCTGATGCACTTTCAGCGTTATCGTCCCGGGAGTGAACGCGAAGTTCTTCGCATAAACCGTAATCTGTTGCTCGCGCGCCATGACCGGCGCAGCCAAGGCAGCTACTAGGGCGAGCGTGAAAGCGATAGATGTAGTTTTCAATTGGTCGTACCTTTCAAGGTGTAACTGTAATTGTAAGTTTCATGTTTGGATGACCGGGGCCACATATGATTGCGCAGTGCAGAACGTAGGCCCCGGCCTTCTTCGGAGTTACGTTGACGATTACAACGCTGCCGGGCTGCATCACGGTAAGGGGAATGCCGAGCTCCTTGGATTCGAGACCGTGAACGCCTTGCGTACTGGTAAGGCGCAGCTGCGTCGTTTCGCCCACACGCATTGTGATCGTGTTCGGCGTGAACTTCCAGTTCGAGGCCGCAATGGTCACAACNNCGGTAACGGCGTCGCACCACCGGCGGTGGCCGCAGGCATTGGTGTAGAAACTGCGGTAGGAACTACAGGCCCATTACTTGCGGCCTCTGCGACTTTCTGCAATGGCATCGTCCACCACAGCACATAGCTCCACGTCGGCGTCACGTTCTGCGCCATCGCCGACTCAAGATACAGATGCAGGTACGGCGCGAGGTGATAGGTGAAATCGATGTTGCCGCTCTGAGACCGCGTTCCCAGACCGTCGTTTTGAAATTCTTTACGAACCGCGATGAGCGCCTTGTCACCGACTGGTTCGTAGAGTTCGATCGTCGCTGCGTTACTGCGCGCAACTCCCAAGGGGTTTCCCAGCGCGTCCTGTCCGGGGTTGCCGTCGACGCCCATCTGATACATTGCGAAGATGCCGGGGAATCTTCCGACCGGATCCCGCTGTACGTAGGGCGTAAGCGACGAGTACTGATCGAAGCCGCCCTCGGCCAACGGGAAAGAACCCCGCGCACCCATGACGCCGTATTCGAGCGGTTGCACTGGATTTGCATGAGCCAATCGCCATTGGAACGTCTTCTCAACATCTTGTGAGTACTTTCCAATGCCGCTTAGGTCGCCGCCGTCCGCGAAGTGACCAACCTCCGCGTCCAGTGAATTCTTTACGAAAATGAATTTAGATCCCCAGCGGTTGCCATCGTTCTGATACACGTGCTCGCCGACTGTAAGTTCAGGCGTTGCAAAAGAAGCGATATCGAACCATTGACTAAGCGGCGATGCCGTCGTCCCCGGCATTTTTCCCACGAAGAGGTGCCCATGGTGGAACAAGTTATTGAAAGTGATCCAGGCCGTATCGATGCCGCCGGGTTGACCGTTCTGCACGATCCACTGTTGGAAATGGAAGGTCGTATTTGCGTCAAGAGCCCCGGCCGCGTGGAGTGCGAAGTTTCCGAGCTCCGTCCTTGGAGAGCTCGAATCTTGGGAGTTGTGAGAATAAGTCGCGGTCTCACCGATCCAGAAGGGCGTCGAGCGATGCAGTGTATGGACGTCGAGCTCAGCGTACCCCGTGCGTTGAAGGTAGCGCCCATAAGAATTCAAGGCGGGAACTTGCGTGTGGCAGACTTCGCATTTCATTCCGTACGCCTGCGCGAACGGCGGCATCGCGGAGGCCGCCGTCGAGGTTACGAGCACCATCGCCGCCGCAAGGATGAGTCTTGCGAGGAGTCCGCTCATCTATGCTTCGCTGAACGCGCCGGTCGTTCCGACTCATTGAGCTGCTCAATGGCCAGGGTCGTGCGGAAAAGACTCGTCATGTGCGGCGCTTCTTCGGCCGCCATCACGTGCTGTGAGATAGGTTCTCGCTCTCATTTGAAGTGCGCTGTCAACATGCCTGATCGCAGATTCCGTCGGAGGGTTCCGGACCGTCATTCTTTCCGTACTTCGGACCCAGCATGCGCCTTAAATCAGCGGCAGTCTGTGCGAATTTAACAGCAGAGCGTCGAGCATGCCGATAAAAGCGACGCTTTAAAACGAGCGCCGAAAATATATAAGGACGCAAGATCATGCTGAGCTCGTGCCTTTCAGCGCCGAAGATGCCGCGCCTGCACCCGGGATTTGCGGCAAGCTGCCATAGGGCTGCTTGCGGCACCATTGACCCGTTCGGGTACATGGAATACACCATGATGATCTCTGTGCCTGGCGCGTGGGATTCGTATAAGCCCGACGAACTGCATCGGCGGCTCGAACCCGCGTACGCCGTGGAGCAGCTCGTCATCAACCTC
>PLLF01000080.1 GCA_003140855.1 Vulcanimicrobiota bacterium | reverse complement strand
GGCGGCGACGAGTTCGTCATCCTGTTGTCAGAAGTCCGCGACCGGGCCGACGTGAGAGGCGCCGCCGCGAAGATCATCGCCGCCGTGACCAGTCCGCACCGCGTCGGCACCCGCCAGCTGCACGTGACGGCGAGCATCGGCATCGCCATCTACCCCGGCGATGGCGGCGACTCGGAGACGCTCATCAAGAACGCGGACATCGCGATGTATCACGCCAAGGAACAGGGACGCAACGCCTATTTCTTTTACGACGAGTCGCTCGAAGCTCCGATTCGGAGCCGCCTTGCGCAAGAGCAGCAACTGCGCGGTGCGCTCAAACGTGAAGAGTTCGTGTTGCAGTACCAGCCGATCTTCCGGGTGAGCGACGGCAATCCGGTCGTTGCGATCGAAGCGCTGATTCGCTGGAATCATCCGACGCTAGGCATGCTGGCGCCCGATGCGTTCATTCCGGCCGCGGAAGCCAGCGGCCTGATCGTCCCGATGGGAGAGTGGGTCGAGCGCACGGCCGCAGGACGCATGCGCGAATGGCAAGAGCGCTTCGGATTCATGGTCCTTGCGATAAATATCTCGGCCCGTCAATTTCATCAACGCGACCTTTGCGAACGCTTGGTGTCGATCGTTACGGAAGCAGGTTTGACGCCGCAAGCGATCGAGGTGGAGATCACCGAGAGCATGGCACTCTTCGACGCCGAGTACGCGGTGGAAACGATTCACGCGCTCAAACGGATCGGCACCCAGATTGCGATCGACGACTTCGGAACCGGTCACTCCTCGCTCAATTATCTGCGCAGATTCAATGCCGATCACATCAAGATCGACCGTTCGTTCGTGGCGGGCATCGGCGGACCGGGCACCGACGACACAATCGTCACGGCGATCGTGGCGATGGGCCATAGTCTGGGGCTGAAAATCATCGCGGAAGGCGTCGAGACCGCCGAACAGTACGATTTCTTGCGCGCACAGGGGTGCGATTTGGTGCAAGGGAATCTTTTTGCCCCGCCGATGGATCCCCAGCAACTCGAGATATTGCTGGCGGGTAAGAGGGTGAGTGGTGCTAAGCCAGGTTGAAAAGCTCGATCGTGAGGCGCTCGCGAATTGGTACCGTCGCAACAGGGAGCGATCGGCCGGCCTTTTCGCTTTGATCGATCCATCCGCGTTTTACGACCGCCCGATTCCGCTGCGTCATCCCTTTGCATTTTACGAAGGTCACCTGCCGGCGTTCAGTTTCCTGATCGTGAACGAACGCGCTCTGGGTGAGGCGCCCGTCGACGTCCGGCTCGAAAAACTCTTCGAGCGCGGAATAGATCCCGCTTCCGCCGGCGACGCCGGCCGGTACGCTCGCACCGATTGGCCTGACAGAGCTGAGATCGAATCTTTCGGCTGCGCGTGCGACGATCGCGTTCTGGCCGCTATCGCTCACGCGCAGCTCGCCAATCCCGACGTTCCCCGGCTGGTCCGCGGGCAAGCAATCTATACAATACTAGAGCACGAGCCTATGCATCATGAAACGCTCGTCTATCTTATTCACCAACTGGCCAACGACAAGAAACGGCCGGTTGTGCAGATTAATCGCGACACTCAAACTCCGCAGAATGATTTCATCGAAATCGCGAGCGGAACGGCGACCCTCGGCGCGCGGCGTGACGTGCTGCAGTTCGGCTGGGACAATGAATTCGACGAACACCAAGCCGCTGTGAAGTCATTCGCCATTCAGCGCTTTCCTGTGACCAACGGCGATTTCCGGGACTTCGTAAAAGCCGGAGGATCGCTTCCGCCGTTTTGGGTCGAGCGCGACGGCGAGTTCAAGCTGCGTGGCGTCTTCGAGGAGCTTCCGCTTCCGTTATCTTGGCCGGTATACCCTCGTCACGCGGACGCGCAAGCGTACGCGCAATGGAAGGGCGCGCGGCTGGCAACTGAAGCTGAATACCATCGCGCGGCGTTCGGCACGCCGCAAGGCGATGAACGAGCTTTCCCGTGGGGAGCCGAGCTGCCGAACGCCAAGCACGGCAACTTCGGTTTCGAGCGATACGATCCGGAACCGGTCGACTCGCATCCCGCGGGCGCGAGCGCATGGGGCGTGAACGATTTGATCGGCAACGGTTGGGAATGGACGAGCACGGTGTTCGCGCCGTTTCCGGGTTTCGAGCCGATGGCGAGTTATCCGCAGTACAGCGCAGACTTTTTCGACGGCAAACACTTCGTGATAAAGGGCGCGTCGCCGGTGACGGCCCCCGATCTCATCCGGCGCAGCTTCCGCAACTGGTTCTACGCCGAGTATCCTTACATGTACGCGAAGTTCCGGCTGGTGCTCGACCGTTGAAGCCTCTCGCAGCGTTCGGCTTAGCCGCTCTCTTCCTGCTGCTTCCGGCCTGCGCGAAGCAAAACGCGGATCGGTCAAACCATACTGGAATCTTGCGCGTGGCAATTTTCGCCGAGCCGGCTTCGCTGAATCCGCTTCTCGCCACGACCACCGCCGACAACTTTCTCTCGAGTTTGACGTTCGATCTGCTCGTTACGCTGGACGACCGAGGCAATGAAATCCCCGACCTGGCGGCGGTGGTTCCGACGTTGGCGAACGGCGGAATTAGTCGCGATGGTCTAACGACTACCTATCGCCTGCGCCACGGCGTGCGATGGCAGGACGGGGCGCCGTTTACGAGCGCAGACGTAAAATTCAGTTGGCAAGCCGTCATGAACCCCAACAACAACGTTGTAGAGCGGCGCGGATACGATCAGGTTTCTTCGGTCGACACGCCCGATGCTTACACGGCAGTCTTTCATTTGAAAAGGCCGTTCGCGCCGTTTGTCGACACCGTTTTCGGCGAGAGCGACGATCCGTTTCGCGTTATCCCAAAGCACTTACTCGACCGCTACCCAAATATCAACCAGATCGCGTTCAATCAGCAGCCCATCGGCACGGGGCCTTTCCGGGTAGTGCGGTGGTACCACGGCGACCACGTGGAGCTGGTTGCAAACCCGCGTTATTTTCGAGGTCCTCCGAAGCTCAAGAAAATTCTCGTCTATACGGTACCTGACGGCAACACCTCGGCCGCGCAACTCCAGTCGCACGACATAGATCTCGTTCTGGCTGTGACTGCGTCCAATTTCCGCAACCTGCGCGAAGCGGCGGGCGTCAGAACAATGCTCGTCAAGCAGCCGTCGTATGCGGCAATCGTGTTTAACATGGCTCACGCTCCGCTCGACGACGTACGCGTTCGCCAAGCGATCTCGAGCGCAGTTAACGAGAAACGTATCGTAGATAATCTCACATTTGGAACCGCATCGCTGGCAAAAGCCGACCTTTCAGACTTTTACTGGGCGTACGATCCGAACATTTCCGGGTATCCTCACAACATCGCCGCTGCAGAGCGTTTGCTGAACGAGGTCGGCTGGCTCCGCGGCGGTTCGCAGATACGATCGAAGAATGGCCGTCCGCTGGCGCTGCAGCTGGCCATCGGCACCGGCAGCGAAACCGCGCGCGCGATTGCCGTGTCGGCGCAGTCCGATTTGAAACAGGCAGGGATCGACGTCGAGATCAAGTCCTACGCCTATTCGATGCTCTACGCGACGGCCGCAATGGGAGGGATCCAGCAGTCGGGAAAGTTCGATATGACGCTGCTGGTATGGGTATCCGGCGCCGATCCCGACGATTCTTCGAGCTGGTTATGCGATACGGTACCGCCGCATGGAAACAATATTTCGCGGTACTGCAATCACGCATTCGATGCGGCCGAGCAGACTGCGCTAACCCATTTCGATCGCGCCACACGTAAACGCGCTTACGCGCAAACGCAAACACTGCTCCTAAAGGACGTGCCGGCAGCTTTCGAATACTATCCGCGGGCGCGCTACGCCATGAATCCCAACCTGCAGCACTTCTCGCCTAACGGCATCAGCGAAGGATGGAACGCGAACCTGTGGTCACTCTGACAGCCAAGAAAACGCCGATTACCGTTGCCTATGGCGACGGCATCGGCCCCGAAATAATGGACGCCACGCTGCGCATCATCACCGAAGCGGGCGCGCAGCTCGACATGCAGCGCATCGAGATCGGCGAGAGCGTCTACTCCCGCGGAATCAGCAACGGCATCGAGGACAGCTCGTGGGACTCGCTCCGCCGCACGAAGGTGTTTCTCAAAGCGCCGATCACGACGCCGCAGGGCGGCGGTTTCAAATCGCTAAACGTCACCGTCAGAAAAACGCTCGGCATGTACGCGAACGTACGGCCATGCGCCTCGCTTCATCCCTACGTTTCGACGAAACATCCGAAGATGAACCTCGTGATCGTTCGCGAGAACGAGGAAGACGTCTACGGCGGGATCGAGCACCGCCAAACCGAGCAAGTGACCCAGTGCCTCAAGTTGATCTCGCGCCCCGGGAGCGAGCGGATCGTACGTTATGCCTTCGAGTATGCGCGCGCGAACAAACGCCCGAAAGTGACGTGCTTCACCAAAGACAACATCATGAAGATCACCGACGGCTTGTTCCATAAAGTCTTTGACGAGATCGCTAAAGAGTATCCGGACATCGAGAACGAGCACTGGATTGTCGATATCGGCGCCGCCAAGATGGCGGACACGCCCGAAGTCTTCGACGTTTTGGTGATGCCCAATCTCTACGGCGACGTGCTTTCCGACGTAGCCGCACAGATCACCGGCTCAGTCGGCTTAGCCGGCTCCGCGAACATCGGGGATCATTGTTCTATGTTCGAGGCGATTCACGGCTCGGCGCCGCGGCGCGCCGGCCAAAATCTCGCCAACCCGTCCGGCCTCTTTCACGGTGCGCTGCTCATGCTCTCGCACATCGGTCAGGGTGAAATCGCCGAACGCGCCCACAATGCGTGGCTGCGAACGATTGAAGACGGCATCCACACGTACGACATTTATAAGGAAGGCGTCAGCAAAGAAAAGGTCGGTACGAAAGAATTCGCATCGGCAGTGATCGAGCGCCTCGGCCAACTGCCGCAACACCTTGCGCCGGTCGAGTATGCCAAGGACGCGCATATGAACGTGGCGGCGCGCGCCGCCGGTCCGCGCGCTGCAAAGAAACACGTGGGCGTCGACGTGTTCATCGATTTTCCGGACGGCAATCCCGACAGCATCGCGGAGCGCTTGAGTAAGCTCGACGCCGGCGGCGCGAAGCTCACCGTCATCAGCAACCGCGGCACCAAGGTCTGGCCCAGCGGAAATCCCGACACGTTCTGGAGCGACCACTGGAGCTGCCGCTTCGAGAGCAAGAATAGTTTCTCGAGTCGCGATGTTGCAACAATCGTCGCGGCGATGAGCGATGCCGGGTTCGATATCGTCAAAACCGAGGGACTCTACACGTTTGACGGCAGCCGCGGGTATTCGCTGGCGCAGGGAGAGTAGGGACGAGCGCCGGTGCGCATCGTTAGCCTTCTTCCGAGCGCCACGGAGACGCTATTTGCCATCGGCGCAGGCTCCGAGCTCGTCGGTGTCACGCACGAATGCGACTATCCCCCTGAGGCGGCCGGGCTTCCGCGGCTCACAGCATCCGCGTTGCCCTTCGGCACTTCTTCCGCCGCTATCGACCGGCACGTCCGCCGCGCGCTGCATGCAGGCTCGAGCCTCTATACGCTGGACGCGGAATTACTCGAGCAACTCAAGCCCGATTTGATCGTCACGCAAGAGCTGTGCGAAGTGTGCGCAGTTTCATACGCCGTTGTGGATCGCGCGGCGCGCCGGCTGACGTCCGATCCGCGCATCGTTTCGCTCGAGCCATCCTCGCTCGAAGACGTGTACGCAAACATCCTTGGGCTGGGCGAATTGACGCACCGTCAAGAGAAAGCGCGCGAGCTCGTTTCCGCACTGCGCCGTCGAACGGCCGCGGTGCGCGACTCGACCGCCAATGCGTCCACGCCGCGCGTGTTGGTCCTCGAATGGACCGACCCGCCGATGGGCGCCGGACACTGGACTCCCGGACTCGTCGAACTTGCCGGCGGAACACCGATTCTTGCCGCGCCGGGAGCGAACTCGCGAAGACTTTCATGGGATGAAATCTCCGCCGCCGATCCGGATGTCATCATCGTCGCGCCTTGTGGTTACGGCCTAGGCAAAACGCATGAAGCCGTGGGCGAACTCCGTGCAGTACCTCAATGGACGGCGCTGCGGGCGGTGCGTGAAGGACGGGTCTATCCCGTGGACGGAAATGCGTATGTCAACCGACCCGGGCCGCGTCTTATCGACACGATCGAGATCTTCGCTTCCATTCTTCATCCGGAGGCAGCGTGATCGCACCGCTCCTGTTAGCCGTCGACTTCATGAACTTCACGTACACGACCAACCCGTGTTCGAAGAACGTTCCCGTGCCCGTCGTCATGAAGCGCGGGAGCTTCTCTTATTTTGACGACAAGATGGGAGCCGGCTTCGACTTACACGTTGCGGCCGTCAAAGAAGGAAGTCTGGCTCCGGGGACGCGCCAGGCGGTTGTCGTGATCGCTTGCGATTTTCCGGTTGGCGGGACGGCCGAAGCATATGCTTTCGGCGAGCGCGGGAGTTCAGCGGTTATGCTTGCTGAGGTTGCGAGCGCGAATTGGGGCGGCGATTGGGGCCGCGGCCCCGAAGCCATTCACATCCGGTTTACGAACCGCTTCTTGTATGTGGACGCGTGCAAAGATGACGACTGCGCGATGTATCTCGCCACGACCTACGCGCTACGGAACGGAAAGCTCGTAAAAGTGTACGAGCAAACACACAAACCTCCGGCTTAGTTTTTGCCGCCCGAGCCGTGCTGCTCGAGCAAGTCCACCATGTCGTTTGCGTGCTCTTCTTCTACTGCCAGTATCTCTTCGAGCATGCGGCGCGTCGTCGGATCGTTTTCGCCGAAAAAGCGCACCATTTCGCGATATGATTCGATGGCGACGCGTTCGGCGACGAGATTCTCCCTGATCATGTCGACCAAGTTCTCGCCTTCTTTGTATTCCGAATGGCTGCGCGTCGCTAGGCCCTCGGGATTGAAGTTCGGCGCTCCGCCGAGTTGCGTGATGCGCTCGGCGATCATGTCGGCATGCTGCTGCTCTTCGGAAGCGTGCTGCAAGAACTCGCCGGCGACGGAATCCTTCGCGATGCCTTTCGCCATGTAGTAATGGCGTTTGTAGCGCAGGATGCAGACGATCTCGGTCGCGAGCGCTGCGTTGAGCACGTCTACGGCCTGGTTCAAATCGCCCTTATAATCGCTTGTAACGGACCCGCGCATCATGTTCTCGCGCGCCCGGCGGCGCAGTTCTTGCACGTCCGATAAAAACGGTTTTGTGGTGCTCATTTCCCAGCTGCCATACCTCATAGGGCCCCGGCTCCCCTGCGTCGTAGCTCGCCGCATGCCCAAGTTTGATCGACAGCGGCTCGCCGTCCGCAAGATGTACAAGCTCTTTATCAATGGCGCGTTCGTGCGCTCCGAATCGGGCCGCAGCGATCCGCTGTGGGACGGTTCTGAATTCGGGGCGAACATCGCCCGCGGATCGCGCAAAGACGTGCGCGACGCAGTTGTCGCCGCGCGTACCGCGCAATCGAAATGGCTCGCCACAACGCCCGCGACGCGCGGCCTGATTCTCTACCGCCTGGCCGAAATGATGGAGGCGCGTCACGACGAGCTCGTCGACCGCGTGCGCGAAGGAGGCAACCTCTCGGGTGCTGACGCGGAAAAGGAAGTCGTGGCGGCGATCGACCGCGTCATTTGGTATGCCGGCTGGTGCGATAAGTACAACGCGCTGCTTTCAACGCGCAACCCCGTCGCAGGCCCGCATTTCAACTTTTCGACCGCCGAACCGACCGGCGTGGTCGGCATTCTTGCGCCCGACGAGCCCACGCTGCTTGGCTTGGTTTCGGTGCTCATGCCCGCGCTCGTTGCGTCCAACGCGGTCGTCCTCGTAGCGTCGGAGAAAGATCCGCGCACCGCGGTCGTTTTTGCCGAGGCGCTTGCAACAAGCGATATACCGGCCGGCGTCGTGAATATTCTGACCGGTTTGCGCAGCGAACTGGGACCCGTGCTGGCCAAGCACATGGACGTGAACGCGATCGCCTTCGTCGACGGTCCACTCACGACCGAGCTGCAACGGCACGCGGCCGACAACGTTAAACGTACGCACGTCTTTCATAGGCAATCGCGCGACGAATGGTTCTCGCCGGCCGCGCAAAGCCTGGACGACATCGGGATGTACAGCGAAATAAAAACGATCTGGCATCCAGCGGGTATCTAATTCAATGTAGGTAGGCCGGAGGCCGGGGGCCCCATGCGCTTCGCGTATGGGGGGCGTGGAGCGCGCAGCGCGGATACGCCTGCTAAATTACTCCAAAAAATCTACGATTTTTTGGAGAGGTGGTCGAGTGGTCGAAGGCACTCGCTTGGAAAGCGAGCAGACGTGAAAGCGTCTCGAGAGTTCGAATCTCTCCCTCTCCGAAGCAGAAAGAGTCCGGCTTTATGCCGGGCTCTTCAATTTAGGAAAGGAACTCTTCGGTTTCTTCCATTGAATGCGCGAGCCAAAAATCGAATGAGGCGCGCGCTTGCGCTTCAACCATCGAATCGCCTGGAATGACCTCCCGCAACAACAGCCGGTCTATGTTCGAGCGCGCTCCGTAGTTTGTATCCATCACGACCTCCGCTTTGCGCACGTGCTCCAAAATATGCTTGGGGAGTTCCGTGCTGGGCGGAAGTGTCGCGATAACGATCTCCGGGGGGCTTTCCGGCCACTGCTTTGCCTCGAAGCGATCGCACAGCGCAAGCACTTTGTCGTGATCGCGCCCCCAGACGTATGTGTAAGCATCGGTTTCGTGCAACTGCGCGAGTATCGCGCGCGCCGTTGCGCCGGTACCTAAGATTCCGATTCGTTCGAGCGCCACGGGTTGTCCCAGGATCGTTTCGAGCGCCGTTCTCGCGCCGATGCCGTCCGTGTTGCTGCCGAGCACTCTCACGCCGAAGAATATCGTATTCACAGCCTCGGCCATGCGCGCGTCTTCGTCCAACCAATCGCACGCTGCCACGACTTCTTCTTTCAGCGGCGTTGTAACGTTCAGGCCCGCATAGCCCTCCTCACGTAAACGCCTCACCGTCTGCGCGCCCTCGCCTTTTGGAACGCGAATCGCGGTGTACGTTCCCTCGATGCCGGCTTCTTCTAGGAATTGTCCATGCAACTCGGGGCTGCGGCTATGTTCGACGGGATCGCCGATCAGCGCGAGCTTCACCGGCGCCGCTCCGGGAGCACGAACCGCTCGAGCATTCGAAACATTTTGGTAATCGGAAAATCGTGCGTTTCGATCGGCTCGGTCAGGATGGTATACAGGTTGCCGCAGAGCTTCGCGCCGAGCACGTCGGTAAAGAATTGATCTCCTACAACCGCAACTTGCTTACGCGGCAGCCCCAACTGCTTGAGCGCGCGCATGAAGCCGAAAGGCAGCGGCTTGAGCGCGTTTGGAATGCAGCCGATTCCGAGGCTGGATGCTATGCCCCGCGCGCGGTCGCTGAAGTTGTTCGAAACCATCACCATCGAGAAGCCTCGATCGTGCGCCTGGGCGATCCAAGCCAGGTGCTCGGCGGCGAGTTCGGTTTGCCGGAAGCCCAAAAGGGTGTTGTCGAGGTCGATAATCAAGCCTCGAAAACCGGCCGCGGCCAGCTCGGCCAGCGGAATATCGTGAAGCCTAGGAACGTAGCGGTCAGGACCGAGCATCCGCGTGCGTTTGGGCCATTTCTCCTCGCTATCCTCGGAAGTTTCCACAGCCCCCCCACCGTCCCAACAGCCTGTCCACCAATATGGGCCAGCCATTACACAGGTTTTTGCCCTTTTGGACAGATTGCCCACAAGGAGCCGAAGCACTATATCTTGTATCCGAGTTCTCCCAGTAGTACAATTTATGGGCACGCCTGGCGGTTCCAACCGTCCTTAACCGAACAGGTGTTCGATACGATCGCACAGTATTACACGGGTCCTCCCAGTGGAGCAAGGAGCCTCGATGAAGTTCCGCCGCGTCTATTCGGCCCCCGGCGACCCCTACGCCGGCCTCACATTCGAACCCAGAACCTCACGCATCGTCAATCCGGACGGCTCGGTGATTTTCGAGGCCCAGGACGTGATGGTCCCGACCGGCTGGAGTCAGGTCGCCACCGACGTGCTCTCCCAGAAGTATTGCCGGAAGGCGGGGGTTCCAAAAGAGCTCAAGCGCGTGCCCGAAGAGGGCGTGCCCGAGTGGCTGTGGCGCTCCGAGCCCACCGACGATTCCGAGTTCGGATCCGAGCGCGATTCACGCGAGGTCTTCAATAGACTCTCCGGCTGCTGGACGTACTGGGGATTCAAACACGGCTACTTCGACTCCGAGCAAGACGCGCAAGTGTATTACGACGAGATGTGCGCGATGCTCGCGCGCCAGATCGGCGCGCCAAATTCGCCGCAATGGTTTAACACCGGGCTGCATTGGGCTTACGGAATTTCCGGGCCTGCGCAAGGCCACTATTTTGTCGATCCGGCGGACCAGCAAGTAAAACGCTCAACGAGCACTTACGAACATCCGCAAGTTTCGGCGTGCTACATCCTTTCCATCGAGGACGATCTCGTCAACGAGGGCGGCATTTTCGACGGCGTCGTGCGCGAGGCGCGCATTTTTAAGGGCGGCTCGGGAAGCGGGGCTAATTTTTCCAAGCTACGCGCTGCCGGCGAGAAACTGACCGGAGGCGGCACAAGCTCAGGCTTAATGTCTTTCTTGAAAGTATTCGATCGCGCGGCCGGCGCAATCAAATCCGGTGGCACCACACGACGCGCCGCAAAGATGGTTGTGCTAAATGCCGATCATCCCGACATCGAACAGTTTGTTAATTGGAAAGTTCGCGAAGAGCAGAAAGTTTCCGATCTCGTCGCTGGTTCGATCGCGTGCGAAAAACATCTCAACGCGATAATGAAAGCCGCTCATGACGAAACGATACCCGAAAATGCTCGCCTAGATCCGACGCTCAATCCTTCCCTTAAAGTCGCGATGAAGTCCGCTTTAGCGTCCGGCATTCCGCAGGCGAACATACAGTACGCTTTGGATTTTGCGAAGCAGGGCTACAAGTATCTCGACGTGGCGACCTACGACACGGGTTGGGACTCCGAAGCTTACAGCACCGTCTCAGGGCAAAATTCTAATAATTCCGTGCGCCTTACAAACGCATTTTTTGATGTACTCGATCGCGATGACGATTGGAATCTTACTGCGCGCACGACTGGTGCTGTATTAAAGACAATCAAGGCTGCCTCGCTGTGGGAACAAATAGCACTTGCAGCTTGGCAATGCGCGGATCCCGGGATTCAATACGATGACACGCTGCAAGAATGGCATACATGTGCCAACGATGATCGCATCAATGCAACTAATCCCTGCTCCGAATATTGCTTCATAGATGACACAGCTTGCAACCTGGCAAGCATGAATCTAGTAAAGTTCTTGAAAGACGACGACACTTTTGATGCAAGCGTGTTTGCTGAAGCAGCGCGCACATGGACGACAACACTAGAAATCTCCGTTACGATGGGACAGATGCCATCGGAAGCTATCGCGCGGAAAAACCATGGCTACCGAACTCTCGGGCTGGGCTATGCGAATCTTGGTACGCTTCTTATGCGATTAGGATTGCCGTACGATTCGGAGGAAGCTTTCGGATGGTGCGCCGCGATTTCGGCGCTAATGACCGGCAGCGCCTACCGGGCGTCCGCAGAAATGGCTCGCGAACTCGGTCCGTTTGCACGTTTCGAGGCCAACGCGGAATCGATGTTGCGCGTCATCCGCAATCACCGTCGAGCGGCTCGTAATGAGCCCGATGCCGCCTATGAAGGATTGACAGTCAAGCCGGTGACGCATGCACCCACACTATTCACGCAAGAAGCCTGGGTACTCGCGCGCAAGATGTGGGACGACGCCCTCACAATGGGTGAAGTTACGGGCTTCCGTAACGCCCAAACGGTCGTCATAGCTCCGACTGGAACGATAGCCTTAGAAATGGATTGCGATACGACCGGCATCGAGCCGGATTTCGCTCTCGTGAAATTCAAAAAGCTGGCGGGCGGGGGCTATTTCAAGATCGTCAACCAGTCCGTCGAAGCGGCGCTTCGGAAGCTTGGCTATAACGAAGAACAGATTCAAGAAATCGAGGTCTTTGCCAAAGGTACTGGGTCGCTGGAAGGTGCTCCGCATATTAACGCGGCCACTCTGCGCGCAAAGGGCCTCGACGATGCCACGCTATCGCGCATAGAAGCTGCGCTTCCATCGGCGTTTGAACTCGAGTTTGCTTTCAATAAGTACGTCCTGGGTGAAGCTTTTTGCCTAGAAACGCTCGCGATACCACCGGACAAGCTGGATGCATGGGAGTTTTCGATTTTGCGTGATGCCCTAGGTTTCACGCAACGGCAGATCGACGAAGCATCAGACGTTATCTGTGGACGCATGACTCTGGAGGGGGCGCCGCACCTAAAAGACGAGCACCTCTTTGTCTTCGATTGCGCCAATCCATGCGGCAAGCACGGCCAGCGCTTCATCCGCCCGCTTGCACACATTGACATGATGGCTGCGGCGCAGCCGTTCGTCAGTGGAGCAATTTCCAAGACCATCAACCTTCCGCAAAATGCAACAATAGGCGACGTGAAGGAAGCCTATCGGTACGCGTGGGAGCGCATGATCAAAGCCGTGGCCCTGTATCGCGACGGATCGAAGCTCTCGCAGCCGCTGGCCTCAACGTCTGACCTTGGCGGCGAAATTCCCGAGGAAGTGCAGCCGGTTCGCGCGTTCGAGCATCCTTTACAAATTGCGGAGCGCATCGTCTATCGTTACATCGCAAAGCGCCGCCGCATGCCCGAACGCCGCAGCGGCTATACGCAGAAGGCGATCGTCGGCGGCCACAAGGTGTATTTGCGCACCGGCGAATACGATGGCGGGCAGCTCGGTGAGATCTTCATCGACATGCACAAGGAAGGCGCCGCCTTCCGTTCACTGATGAATAACTTCGCAATCGCCGTTTCACTCGGATTACAACACGGTGTGCCGCTCGAAGAGTTCGTCGATGCATTCACATTTACGCGCTTTGAGCCCAACGGTCCGGTGGTCGGGCATGATCACATCAAAATGGCCACGTCGATTCTGGACTACATCTTCCGCGAGGTCGCCGTTAGCTATCTCGGCCGGTACGAACTCGCGCACGTGCAGCCCGAAATGGACATGGACTCAATGGGACCCGTGCGCGAGGAAGA